>JAHEMX010000425.1 GCA_024643445.1 Desulfobulbaceae bacterium
TGCCCGGCCAGAGCGTTCCTGACAGACCACGACGAATGGCCTCGTCAGGAATCGTGAAGCCTGATTTTCGCAGGGCGACAGCCGCGGCAACAGCGCATGAGCCGTTATCGACCTGCCAGGCGCCATTTCTGCCGCAGGCGAGGCCGTCGACCCGTGTTGAACCATCACCATTCTGCCAGTTCCATCTCCCGTGATCAGCTGGAACCATCAGAAAATCCCGGTCCCGTGTCTGCAGCGGTGCATTTCTTTCCCTGCTGATCTTCTCGATCACCGTGTCTGCGGGATGGTCAACCACACCGGAGATAACCGGAATGTCCGGTTTTATTATGCCTGCCTTCTCGAAGGCGACCGCCTCGATGGTATCCCCCAGGTATTGCTGGTGGTCAAGGCTTATGGTGGTGATCACCGACAGCAGCGGCGTAATGACGTTGGTGGCATCGAGCCTGCCGCCCATACCGGTCTCAAGAATCACCAGGTCGCAGTTGTTCTCGGCAAACCAGGCGAAGGCCAGGGCGGTGGTGCACTCGAAATAGGTTATCATCTCACCCGCCAGGCCCGCCCTGATCTTCTCCAGTAGACGGGTAAAATCAGCTTCGCTGATGTGGTGGTCGTCTATTCTGAAGCGTTCTCTCACCGAACTGAGATGCGGAGAGGTGTAAAGTCCGGTCCGGTACCCCGCTGCACTCAGCATGGTCCGCAGCATCGAACAGACAGAGCCCTTGCCGTTGGTGCCGGCCACATGCACCGCTGCACACTTCTGTTCGGGAGAATCGATAGCCTCAAGGGTGGCACGCATGGCTGCAAGGCCAAGCTTTATCTTGTGCATCTGCAGAGAATCGAGGTATCTGCAGGCATCGGTATAAGTGGTAAGCGGGGTATTCACGATGGTCTCGAAAAATCAGATTGTTACGTTGAATCAACTACCCAGGATACTTAATTTCGCATAGTCAAGATGCAGGGTTTTCAAGCCGTGCCGATCAAATAATACATCAAGGGAACGCGGGGCAATTATTTTTTGCACGGTTCCGCTGCCGAAGAAGGAATGACTGACCCGGCAGCCCTTGGTAAAATCTTCCAGCGCCGCCTTTTTACGGGTCTTGATCAGCGGAGTCGGGGCTCGCTTTATGCCTGGGGAGTCAAAGCGGAATCCCCCGGCAGATTCAGGCTGAGATTCAATGATTTCATAAGCGCCCGGAGAAAGTTCCGCCAGAAACGGGGACATGCCGACACGCCTGAAGCTTCGATCCGGGGCCATCATCTCGCGCGGATAGCAGAAATAGAGATGCTGCCTGGCACGGGTTGCGGCGACATAAAGCAGCCGGCGTTCTTCCTCCCACTGCTCACCGGGAAAGGCGGAGGCATGCGGAAACCGTCCATCCGCCAGGCCGATGACGAAAACGGCATCCCACTCGAGCCCCTTGGCCGAATGGATGGTCGAAAGGATCAGCGTGTCCGCGTCATCGCGGTAGGCGCTCTGGTCGGCCTCCGGGGGATCAAGCGAGGCATCGTCAAGAAACTGCTGCAGATCCTCATAGCCGGAAATGATCGTTTTCAGCTGGTCCAGATCTTTCTGCCGTTTCGGATAATCATCCGCATAGAGCCTCTCGAAAACAGGCTGATACCACTCGAGTATCAAGTCGCACAACTCAGAGGGTTTTCTGCCCTTTGCCAGCAGCCTGCGAAAGAGTTTTGCCAGCTGGTCAATGCCTTTTTTCCAGGTCTTGCCGGCCGGATAGTCAGCAAGCGCCGCAAAGGGGTCCTGGGCAACTGCTATGGCGGCGGTGATATTCTGGGCCGTCTTGGGGCCGACCTTGTCAATACTGAGCAGCAGACGGTTCCATGAAAGATTGTCAAGCGGGTTTACCAGCACCCTCAGCACGGCAAGGACATCCTTCATGTGGGCCGCTTCGGTAAGTTTCAGACCACCGCGCTTTTCAAACTGGATTGACTGGCTGCCGAGCTCAAGTTCGAGTTTGAAGGAGTGGAAACCTGAACGAAACAACACCGCAATCTCGTTAAGTGCCATCCCCTCGTCACGCAGTTCCATGATCTTGCCCACCACAAAAGCCGCTTCCGCCCGCTCATCCCTTGCACCATAGAGATAAGGCCTGCGCTTGCCTTCGATGCTGGTAAACAGGGTCTTGGTATACTTCTCGGCGGCATTGCGGATAATCTCGTTTGTCAGGGTCAGGATCGGCTGGGTGGAGCGATAATTTTCCTCGAGTTTGATGATGCTGGCGCCGGGGAAGACCTCGGGAAAGCGCATGATATTATAAAAATCGGCCCCGCGAAATGAATAGATCGATTGTGAATCATCCCCGACCACCATCACATTATCATGGCGGTATGCTGCCAGCCTGACAATATCCGCCTGTATCAGGTTGGTATCCTGGTACTCATCCACCATGATATAGCCATAGCGGTTGGAAATTTCCTCGCGAACCTGCGTGACCTCCGCCATCAGTCGTTTCCAGTTTATCAGCAGATCGTCATAATCCATCAGACCATGGTCCAGCTTGAAGGTCTGATAGTGCTTTTTCAGCAGAAGAATAGCGTCTGCGAACTCGCTCAAATGACTGTACTCATTAAAAATAAGGTCCTCGAGCGGCAATCCCTTGTTTACCGAGCCACTGATCATGTTGATGATCGCCCGCTTGGAGGGAAACTGCTTTTTCGGTCCGGACAGCTCCAGTGAGGATTTAAGTAAATTAATAATGCCTTCCGCATCGGCCCGGTCGATAATGGTAAAACCAGAGTCAAAGCCGAGATGACGGCCATGACGCCTGAGCAGCATGTTGGCGACACTATGAAAGGTTCCCCCGGTTACCCTGCTGCAACTGTCGTTGATAAGACGACCGGCGCGCCAGAGCATTTCCTGTGATGATTTTCGGGTAAAGGTAAGCAGCAGGATGGATTCCGGTTCAACCCCGCTGTCGATCAGATGGGCGACGCGGTAAACAAGGGTTCTGGTCTTGCCGCTCCCGGCACCGGCAATGACGAGGACCGGCCCTTCCGTGTTGGTAACGGCTTGGTATTGGGCATCATTGAGATCATTCCGGTAGCTTGTCCGAGTTTTCATAGGACGCAACTGTACCACAGCGTCAGGAGGGTCGCAACGCCGGTTGACAAATAGCAAAGAGAATGTTTATTATTTCTTCGACCCTCATTAACCAACCGACAAAACCTCACCATTACAAATAGTTACAAGAGAGTCCATGACAAGCGATCCCTTTGCACCTCTTTTCACGCGGCAAACCTGCGCAACGCTGCTGCCTGCCACAACGGCAGACAAATTCTTTGAAGCATTATTCGGCGATGCCTCCGAAGGTTCCTACGATCTTGAGCTGCACTACGTCGGCAGCGACAAAAGCTCCCTGCGTTTTGATCTTCTGCTGCAGGAACGGCCCGGTCACTGCCTTGCCTGTAATCTCACTTATGGCCTACCCCAGGTGTTCACCCGTCATCCCGTCATCAATATCAAGGGCATCGTTGCTAAGGTGCAATCTCTGCTGCAGGAGAAAGGAAAAACAGGGGAATGGCATCTTGGCGCCACCCGTCAGATCAGCAGTTCAACCCATGCCATCGGGCTGACAATCGGATTGCAGGCTGGTTGATCATTCAGCCTTCCTGCCAGTCAGATAAGCATTTTTATTGACCTGTAAGCCGATACCCCATACGCATTCGACCTGGAGAAAAAGATGGACCTGACAAAAGAGCTCGGCAATCTTTTTATCCTCGGTTTTTCAGGATCCGAATTGTTATCGGGCTCCCGGATTGAAGCTGATATTTCAAAAAAAAATCTTGGCGGGGTCATTCTTTTCGACCGCAACCTGCACAACCCTGCTCTGCCGGGCAATATCACCTCACCCG
>JAHEMX010000426.1 GCA_024643445.1 Desulfobulbaceae bacterium
GGATTTCCCCCCCCCGGCCCTTATCCAGAAGGCTTTCCACACTGTGCGCCAATCGGTTGATTTTAGCGAGGTTTAGAAACCCGGATACCCCCTTGATGGTGTGAAACGGGCGGAATATCGCATCGATAATCTCGAAGTCGTCCTGATGCTCTTCAAGTCGAATAAGATTGACCTCAATGGACTCCAGGTGTTCAAGTGATTCTGCGGCAAATTCGTTAAACAACTGTCCATCCTCACGGGAAATGCTGACACGTGCACCGGCTTGATCACCACCATCCTGCCCGGGTTCAGTGCCGGGGCAATTGATGCCGGATAGCGGCAGCACGCCGTCATACCGAAGTCCCTGAAGGACGGGTGCAATATCCTCGGCGAATGCGTCACCCGAGTGGATGGCCCGGCATATCGACTGGAGGCAGGTAATACCCGCTTCCAGAGGGGCGAGTTCCTCAGCCTCCCGCAGGACAAGGCGTTCAATGTACCCCCCTACCGCCTGGAGGACTATCTGCAGAGGCCCCTGTTCCCAATCGCGGCAACTGTCCTGCATCGAGGAAACCGTATTCAGGATATGCCCCAACCCCTGCACATCGTCGCTTTCCAGGGTCACTGCCTCCAGGGCCAGTTTTTCCAGCAAATCAGCAAACTCTTTGTTTTGATCAGACACAGTCGAAACTCCTAGGTTAGGCAAAGCCACCAACTCCGAACCATATTAATCAACAAATTTTGCAAGCTTTTCCCGAAGATCATCGGCCCGAAACGGTTTTTCGATATAGTCACTTGCGCCCGCCTTGACCATTTCCAGCAGACTTGCCTTCTGGTCTGTCGATGTCATGACAATAAACGGTATTTCTTTCAATTCCCGATCATTACGCAGGTGGGTCAGCAATTCGATGCCATTCATGCCGGGCATATTGCAATCGGATAAAACCAGATCAATCCGGTCTTTTTTGATCGCATCCAGCGCTGCGAGGCCGTTTTCCGCCTCCGCGATATTTGTGAAACCGAGCGATTGCAGTATGCGTTTTGCGATCTTCCGCATGGTCGCAAAGTCATCCACAATCAGTATCCGTGTATCCAAATCCATGGTTCATCCTCCTGTATCTTTAGGTGCCAGTATGCTCCCGGACGAAGTTATAATCACGCATTTCGACCCACCCGGATCGCCGCCCCTAGCGATCGTTCGTGTAGGGATACCAGTCCTCTATTCTTAAATTTTGAACACGAATCACCGCCAACTCGGCGGTTTCGGTAGTGAAAACAACCTTTCGTCCCATCAAACCGCCAACATCCTCGGACACAATCCGTATGTCGTATCGATGCAGAACCTTTTGTGCCGCCCGGATATTTTCCATGCCGATATCCTTTTGCGAGACCTTCTGATTATGCGCCCCGCCAAAAAGCTGGGCCTCGAGATCTTCTTTCCTGGAACCGTTATCCAGCATCATCCTGATCAGAGACAGGGTGGAGACATTTCCATAAAGAGCTGTGGCCTGCTGCCTGTCACTGGTAAACGGGAACCGGAAGTGGTTCATTCCTCCATATTGGTGTTTCCGGTCATATAGGCAGACGGAAACACTTGAGCCGAGGACGGCAGATATGCATGTCGGCTCAGCAGCGATCAATATGTATCCCGGTTCGAGGAAATAGTTTCTTATTTGCAGGCTATTTGTCCTATTCGTCATGATGCGTCGCCATGTGCGCTGCCAGTTTCGCCAGAAACGGTGCAGTATCGACGTCCGATGAAGCAATTGGGTTTGCAAGCATGTCGTTGAGCATCCTCACGCCTTCCAGCAATAGTTCGATCCGTTTTAGTTCGGGGGTGATCGCCCCGCTGCGAAAGTGCCCGAGCATTTCCTCCATGCGAAGCGCCAGGTTCGACACCTTGTCGAGGCCAAGAAAACCGGCCGCACTTTTCAGCGAATGCACGGATCGAAAGGCACGCTCAATGCACTCGGGATCAGGTTTACCCGAAGCCTCTCGAAGGCTGTTCAAGTCAGTCTCCGCGACAACCAGGCATTCCCTGGATTCATTGATGAAGCTTTCCAACATTTCCGGATCGTTGGCGATCATGTCATCGATCATGCTGTTATCACTCATAGTCAACTCCTTTGTCACCGGTAAACCTACCGTTCACTCGATTCATCCCTCATCCGGGCTGCTTCCAGAATCAGTCTGGTGAGTTGGCATTTTATGGCCCGTGGAATTTGTCGCTGGGGAGGCCGCCTGAAGTTAATCACGGGATTATCCATATTGATCAATTTAATAGCGGCCTCCTCGCCCTTGAGTTCTCCACAGACCGCATGGAACAGTTCCCCGCCCTGAAAATAGAAGAATCCGCTCGGGTTACCCGGGGATTTAACCTCACAGAGGCAGGTCTTCTGTTCCATCTCAATCATCTGCAAGAACGTGACTACGGAAATGCCGGATAGGGAGCCATCAGGGGTATCTCGTTTCAGGACCGACAGAATCGTCCTGGCCAGTTTTTTTGCGGTAAATGGTTTTTCAATGAACTGGAAGATATCTCCCTGGATAGTCTTGATTATTTTCGGGGTTCCGTGCGCGGACATAACGATACACGGTATCTTTGGATAGTGTTTCGTAACATAGGCCAGAAGCCCGAGCCCATCGATTTTGGGCATCTGCAAATCTGTAATAAGCAGGGACACCGAAGTCTTTTTCAGCATCTCGATGGCTTCCATCCCGTCATTGGCACTGATCATCTTGAAGTCTTCCTCATACTCCAGGAAGGAGTCCTCCAGATAATTGATAAGCATGACGCTGTCGTCAACGATTAATACGGTTTTCATCAGTTCCGCTCTCTTTTTGCTATGCGAATCATGTTGTCGGATTTTTTGCTCCCGTCATCATATGCGGCTCCGATCCATGTCCAGCCTCTACCGGATGATTCTTTTTTTCTTCTATTTGATCGATGCTGCCGTAAATTGAGCGTTTAATCCGCGTCCGGGGCAGATGGCCGTAGGTAATCGTTGCCTCTTCCATCTTCAACATTTTTAAGACAGCCGATTCGCCTTTCAGGGGCCCATGCATTGCATTGTAGATGTTGCCACTATTGAAAAGCAGGTATCCCTTCCCATGCTTTGCGGATGATACTTCACACACACAGGTCAGCCGTTCACTCTCGATGAATTTCATGAAAGCCGACACGCGCACCCCATTCAGTTTGCCGCCGAATCTTTTTTTACGATCGAGCAGAGCAAGTATGGCCTCTGCAAGTTGAGGGATACGAAATGGTTTTTCAATGAATTGTACGGTTTCTTTCTTTAACTGTCGACGGAGCCTGTCGGAGCCGGAATCAGTGATGATGATACAGGGCAAGTCCGGAAAGTTTTTAGATAAATAACCCAGGAGTACCAACCCATTGACCTTTGGCATCCTGATTTCCGTGACCAGTGTTGAAAACGTCTGTTTCTGCAGCGCCATTATGGCCTCAAGCCCATTTTTGGCAGTAACGATTTCAAACCTGCCCTTGTACTTTTCCAAGCTCTCCGTCAGAATCGTCAGCAACTGCACGTCATCATCTGCTATCAGAACCCTATCCATTTGAGCCTATTCCTCATTCCAGAAATCTATCATCGGAAATGCATCCGTATCCGAAAGTATGATTCCGCCACATCAGGACAGCGCCTTTTTGACCTTCCCCTGCAGGGCCAGGTTGTCTAGGAGCATGCCAAGATAGTTTGTCAAAATCGATATCGGGTCCGCGATATCCTCATCATCCACTTCGGCGATCATCGCCCCAAGCGTGGTTTCCCGCCCTTTCAAGCCCAGGGTAATCCATCCGTCGACACGATGTGTTCCAATTTCAATGGACTTTCCATAATCCGTCTGGGTAATAATTCTGCCGGT
>JAHEMX010000032.1 GCA_024643445.1 Desulfobulbaceae bacterium
CTGGTTTGTCATTCTCAGTTGCATCTTCCACTCCTTATTAATAATGGTTTTCAATCCTAACTGATACTATTTTACCTGTCAACTCCGATATAAAAGGTAACGCCTCAGGCGCAGAAACGGTAAAGCGACAGAACAGACGACGTAAAAATGAGATTTGACAACCGGACAGCCTCGCCAAAAGGTGATTCCTGTTTATCTTAAGACCATGCATATCCTCGAAGTAAAGAATCTTATAAAGAGCTATCGTGATATTCAGGCGGTACGGGGTGTTTCCTTCGCTGTTGAGGAAGCCCACTGTTTCGGCCTGCTCGGCCCGAACGGTGCGGGCAAGACCACCACGATGGAAATCATTGAAGATATTATCGAACCGACGAGCGGCACCATCTACTACAAGGGTGCCGAGAGAAGCAGATCGTTCAGGGAGGCGATCGGCATCCAGTTTCAACACACCTCGCTGCTGAACTTTCTCTCGGTCAGGGAAACACTTGCCTGTTATCAGCAATTATACCGGAAGAGTGCGGATACCGACTGGCTCATCGAAAAATGCGATCTCTCGAGTATCATCGAGCGAAAGAACAACCAGCTCTCCGGCGGCCAGAGACAGCGGTTGATGCTGGCTTTGGCCCTGCTCAACCAGCCTGACCTTCTCTTCCTCGACGAGCCATCCACCGGACTTGACCCGCAATCCCGGCGTTATCTCTGGAGCATCGTTGAAGAAATAAAAAAAGAGGGCAAGACGATCATCCTGACCACACACTCGATGGAAGAAGCCGAGTTCCTGTGCGATTCAATAGCCATCATGGACCAGGGGCTTATCATCGCCGAAGGAAGCCCCGCCGAACTCATTACCACCTACTGCAATACAAACACCATCACCCTTCCCCATAACACTGTGGCAAACCAACTTGGATGCCTGGGCATGGTCTATAAAACCAACGGAAGAT
This sequence comes from Desulfobulbaceae bacterium, assembly GCA_024643445.1. Lineage (GTDB taxonomy): Bacteria > Desulfobacterota > Desulfobulbia > Desulfobulbales > Desulfocapsaceae > Ww85. Next base: position 945 of record JAHEMX010000032.1, read on the forward strand.
CAGTTTCGATCCAGACCACCCATGTTGATACGACCCTGGGAAGGCTGATTTCATGCGGTGTCGATCTCTCTGAAATGACAGTACATTCTGCAAACCTCGAGGACGTTTTTCTGCACCTGACAGGTCGCAAGCTGAGGGATTAGATTCATGGAAATCATGAGCTTCAAAAGAATATGGACGATGTTCCGGGCCAGAAACAAGGAGTTTTTCCGCGACCGGGCGGCTTTCGGCTGGAATTTTGCCTTTCCTTTTCTGATTATCATCGGTTTCGGCATCATTACCGGTGGAGAGAGCCTGCAGCAGTTCAAGGTCGGCGTGTTCCCTCAATCAGGTGAAACCGTCAGTTTTGCTCAAACCGACATCGCGCAAACCTTCCAGCAAAGCAAGGCCGTTCATTTTGTGCCTATCGCCAATGTGGAAGACGGCTTGAAGAAAATCAAGTTCCACAAAATCGACCTGCTGATCGACGGTCGCTCAAGCCAGAAATCATATTGGGTAAACAGCGCTTCGCCGAAAGGCTATATCGTCGAGCGGCTCCTGCGGGCAGACCTGCAACCGCCGGATACGCTTTCTATTAAACGGTTGGTGGTGGATGGCGAAAAAGTCCGCTACATCGATTGGTTCTTCCCCGGCATCATGGCCATGAACATGATGTTTTCAGCCCTCTGGGGAGTCGGCTACGTGGTCGTTCGCTATCGGAAAAACGGCGCACTGAAGCGATTGAAGGCAACCCCGCTGACACCGTTTGAATTCCTCAGCGCACAACTGCTGTCACGCATCTTTCTGCTGATGTTCACCTTTCTGGTGGTCTGGTTCGGGTGTGATCTCATTTTCAGTTTCAGGATGCAGGGATCTCTGCTGCTCTTCATTTTTACTTTTCTGCTCGGTGGTCTCAGTCTCTGCTCCATCGGTTTATGCCTTGCCGCGCGCGGAACGAGCGAGGAGTTTACCAGTGGCGCCCTGAACTTCATCACCTGGCCGATGATGTTTCTCTCTGAAGTCTGGTTCTCGCTTGAGGGCGCGCCTGCCTGGGTACAGCATATTACCTGGTTCTTTCCCCTGACCCACATGCTCAAAGCGGCAAGAAAGGTAATGAACGAAGGGGCCGGCTTTGTCGACATCCAGTTCGAATGTCTGTTGATGCTTTTAACAACCATGATATTTTTAAGCCTTGCAGCCTTTTTGTTTTCCTGGGATGAATAGTGCATGTCGATACGTTTCCTTGATGCCCACCTGCATCTGCAGGACGAACGATTTCCCGCACCGGCAGATCAAATTATCGCCCGGGCGGAGAGTGTTGGTGTGCACCGTTTTTTTTGCAACGCGACAAGAGAGGCGGACTGGCAGGACATCATGGAACTGGCCCGGAAGCATACCGGCATCATGCCGTTTCTCGGTATCCATCCCTGGCAGGTCGATTCGGCTGTGACGGGCTGGGAAGAAAGGCTGGCTGAAACCTTGTCCTCATGTTCTTCCAGCGGGGCCGGTATCGGAGAAACCGGCCTCGACAAATACGCTTCATCCGGGCTTCAAATGCAGCAGAAACTGTTTGCAGCGCAGCTCGAGATAGCAGCCGATCTTTTTCTACCGATCTGCATTCATTGCGTCCGCTGCTGGAAAATGCTCCTGGATACCCTGGAAAGGCAGGCGGCGGGGCGGGGATTGCCCCCGGTCATGATTCATTCTTTTTCCGGATCAGTTGAGACCATGCACCGGCTGCAGCAGCTCGGCTGTTTGATCTCCTACTCCCTGAGAATTATGAATACCCGGAACACCAAACTTCTTAACACCTTCAAGCAGACACCACTGGAAGCGCTGCTGCTTGAGACCGATGCGCCCGATCAACTGCATGCAGTCCCCACCAGGCAATCGGATTCTGCCATCACGTACAATGAACCGCTGAACGTTGCTGCTCTTTATCGATTCGGTGCCGAGCAGCGCATGATGCACGTGAAGGATTTCGCAAACCAGATATGGAACAATGCAACGATTTTCACGAACCAAACTCTTGCTCGGTGACGAGCGCTTTTCCCGGCTAGCCGGCAGTCACGTTGCCATTATCGGCCTTGGCGCCGTGGGCGGGTACGCTACCGAAGGGTTGGCGCGTGCCGGGGTCTGCCGACTCACCCTGGTTGATTTCGACACGCTCTCGATCTCCAATATTAATCGCCAGATTCTCGCCCTGGAGTCAACCCTCGGCAGATCCAAGGCCGACGCCGCCCGCAGTCGGGTCCTTGACATAAATCCGCATTGCCGGGTAGAGGCGCTCGAACTCTTTGCCGATGAGCAGACCGTCGGGCAGATAGTTGCAGGCAGGCCCGACGTGGTTATCGACGCCATTGATTCTCTTAACCCGAAGGTCCAGGTACTCACGGCGCTGCATCGGTCCGGGATCAAAATATTTTCCTCCATGGGTGCCGCCCTGCGCACGGACCCTTTGCAGATCAGGGTCAGCGACATAGCCGACACCAGGCACTGCCCCCTTGCCCGCAGACTGCGAAAACGGCTGCGGGCAAACGGTATAGAATCAGGTATAACCTGCGTCTATTCGACTGAGACAGTTGACTTTATTTATCAGCCGCCGCCCGCAGAACGTCCGGGAGACAACCCCCTCGAAGATCGTGGCCGGGAACGGCGAACCCTTGGCAGTCTGCCGACCTTGACGGCTATGTTCGGCCTCACGCTGGCAAACGAGGTAATCCAATATCTCTGTTTTAAAAAGACATGATCAGGCTTTTTGTCGCACTCCAGCCCGACAGCACGACCCGCTTCCTTCTCAGCAGCCTGGGAAAATCAATACCCGGTGCACGGCCGGTGCCCCAGGAACAGATCCACTTGACCGTCAGGTTCATCGGAGATGTCGATGGGGCCTTGTACCACGACATCAAAGAAAACCTTGCCGCGGTAAAAGCCGCGCCCATAGATCTCTTCATCAAAGGGGTCGGACATTTTCCCCCTCGCGGCAGACCACGGGTCATATGGGCAGGCGCCGAACCGGCGGGGGACATCATCATTCTTCGCAACAAGGTAAACCGTGCGCTTATGGAATGCGGCGTTTCGCCTGAAACGAGAAAATTTCACCCCCATATCACCCTGGCCCGACTCAATGACTCCCCTGCCGGCAAGGTCGCCCACTTCCTTGCCGGCAACAGTCTGCTGCAATCACCGCCGGTCAGAATTGACAAAATAACGCTCTACTCCAGCAATCTCACCCCCCGGGGAGCCCTGCATACCTGCGAGTGCGAATATCCGCTTGTTTCTGCTTGACCGGACCGGACCTGCTGCCGGGGGAGCGGCCCTGAGACGGCGCTCGGTGTTTTTCTCAACTCAGGATTGGCCCCGCCGGAAATCAACAGGAATCTGCAGAACAAACATCGCCGCCAGAATTACGAGAATGCCCGGCAGCACCTGTATTTCCGGCCAGCCCCGACCGAGCAGAACATCAAGGACAAGCACCAGGGCTGGATACAGATAAGAATAGGCCATGGTCCGTGTCGGACCGATCACCGGGATGGAAAACTGGGTCAGGTAAAAACTGATGACCGTAGAGAAGCAGGCCAGGTAGCCGACCCAGAGCCAGGTGTCCACCGGTATTTCTGACCAGCAGAGCCGATAGAGGGCTGTAACCCCGAGAGGCGCCAGCCACAGAGAGCCGGTTACGAGCGTCCAGAAGGTCATGACCTCCATCGCTTCTCCCCGGTGCAGAATTCTGACCAGCGGCGTATAAAAGCCCATCGCCAGGCAGCCCAGCAGGAAAACACCATCTCCCCGGTTCCAGGACAAGCTCAGAAACAGATGGAGATCTCCTCTGAAAATGACCCAGAGTGCCCCGAGAAGTCCCAGTCCAAGAGCGACCAGCCTTTTTCTGCCAAGACGTTCCCTGATGAGCAGTGCGGCATAGATGCCTGAAAGTGCCGGGACAAAAGTGAAAAGTACGCTGGTATTCAGCGCTGTCGTGTAACGCAGTGAGTAAAACATGCACCAGAAGAAGATCACCAGGCAGCCGCTGATCAGCGAATAGCGCAGCAGAGACGGCAGGCTTGCCCGCAATCCATGTTTCACGCCGATCACCGGAAGCAGTATCAAGGCGGCGATTATGAACCGGACAAGGGTCAGGGCCGCCGGATCAAGCGTGTCGGCAATCATCTCGCCAACGGTAAACGAGGTAGATACCAGTGTGGCGCACAAAAGCATGGCCAGATGAACCGGGCCCTGTCGTCGGGAACTGCTTTCATGGGGGTAGTTTGTTATCACGGGGAAGACCAGAGAGAAAAAAGGCGGCACCTGCAAAACAGAATGCCGCCTCCATGTTATCAATTGTGCCCTGCGGATGTCTGCCGGCGCCGCTTTCAGGCGGACGCAAACGCTAGAGGGCCCTTGTCAGGATGCAGACCTCGAGCAAGGTCCGGATCATATCAGGCCCCATTGGAATAAAAGAAAGCCGGTGAGGCCGATGAGCACAACGGCCAGCACTCCCGTCCCGACCCAGAGGGCCTTTTTCCTATTCCCCGATTGAGCTGCTGCAGCGTCAGCAGCCAGGGCAGCTGACGATCCGGTACCGGCCGCCTTCTTCTTGAGGCAGTCAGGACAATAGATTTCATCCTCCCCAACCCGGTTGTCACAAGCGACACAGGTTGTTGCCAGCATCTCGTCGAGTTCCTGCTGAATGGCTTCTTCACTTGGCTGCGAGGCGGCAACATCCACGTCGTCGGCTACCTGTTGAGCCTGCTGCTCCTCCTGCCAGCTGACCTGATGTTCGGTAAAATCGGGATATTTCGAATTTTTGACCGCCGCAGCATCTTCTTCATCGAACGAACCGCCAAAATCTTTCGCTTTACTGTTGCCCGTATCGCTACTATCCTGATAGTCGGAGGACGCCGCCAGTTCTTCATCAAAGGTTTCCTCAAAGGCCAGTTCTGCCGAACCTCCGTCTTCATCATCTTCTTCTGCCGCTTTCAGATCGTCATCCAGAATCCCGGACATGCCGCTTTCGCTGTCCTCCGGCGCCGGCGCAGTATCGAAAGCAAACTCATCAGTCCAGGCAAATGGCGCCTCACTGCGAACCGGTGAACCCGCCGTCTCAACCGGGTCGATCTCGCCTGCATGGATTTCCAGGTTTTCCGGCCCTTCTCCCTCAGAAGGGTCGGAGAGCCAATCCGGATCAGCGGCCACCGGGTCATCCGAGGAATCTTCAGTCAGCCAGGATTCATCGGCCAGCAGATCCTCCTCGGCGGGATCACCAGGCTCCTGCTCAACCGGATCGTAAAGATTCTCTCTCTCCGGCTGGCCGTCATTTTCTGAAAGAGAAGATGACAGAACGGCAGCGTCAGACTGGAACAGGTCAGCGGCAGATACAGCCTGCCGAGGTTCTTCCGCCTCAGGAAGCAGGAACAGCTCTGCACACCGGGGGCATCTGACCAGCCGGTCACCTGTTAACGAAGCCGCCGTGCCGCTGACCCCGCAATGGGGACACTTCAATTTCATGATGTTCCTCCGGTAATCGATCGCACCCGCTCACGCTCCTGCGCTCGGGCTGCATGGCTTGGAATCTGCTGCGCTGCTCCTGACCCTGTTTTTTTCTGATTCATCAATCAGCCGGCTGATGCGAGGCAAATCGGCTCATCTTCTACCATTTTAATGAATTTACCAGCCAATGTGAAGCCGCAGAGAGCATTTGTGTTCGATTACAGCAACTTTATTCCGGTTATTTCATCTCCCCGGCCTGAAACAGGTGGAGTTTTTCACCGTCACCCCAGACACCATGCCGACATCAGTCCTATCCACAAATATTGTCCCGGGCGCGGAATAACACGTTTGCCACCTGGAATCCATCTGCCCCCTGCCCTTCCGGCCGCCCGGTAAGGCAGGTTATCATTTCTGCTCCCCACTTATAACAAAAGTATCGATATTGCTTCAAGAAGTATAAAACGATATAGTGCGTGTACAGGTGTAAAGAAAACCCTTCATACACACAACCGCGTTCCCGAAACCAACAGGATACATCATGTCAGAAATAATCATGGTCGTAGCAATCGCCGAAAACGGGGTTATCGGTCGAGACGGAAAACTTCCCTGGCACCTCCCTTCCGACCTGAAGCACTTCAAGAAAACAACGATGGGATATCCCCTGGTCATGGGCAGAAAGACCTACGAATCGATAGGCAGACCTCTGCCCGGCAGAGACAATATCGTTTTAACAAGAGACAGATCCCGGCACTTCCCCGGCTGCCTTACCATGTATTCCCTGCAGGAGGCGCTTGCCTATTGCGACACCCAGGAGAAGGTGTTCGTTATCGGTGGAGCAGATATTTTCGACCTGGCATTTCCGCACACGGATACGATCATTGTTACGGCGCTTAAACGGGAGGTCGAGGGTGATGTCTACTTTCCTGCCATAGACCGGAACCTGTATCGCGTGGCGGATCGAGTCGAATATAACGAGGAAGAGCCCTACAGCATTATCCGCTATGAGCGGATAAAAGGTTGAAAGAACAATCCCGTATCCCTTGAGAACACAGGGCAGGGAACCTCTCTCAGGTGTCGCGCCGCTGCCTGACTTTGCGGCTCACCAGAAGTCTCATGCCTCAGGCGCTGAAGGAAGCACTGAAGGGTATTTTAGAAGCCGCCGTATCCTTCTACAAAGGCGAGCACTTCCTGCATGGTCGGCATGAAATTGGCACAGCCATGTTTGGTGACCACTATTGCCCCGCAGGCATTGCCCAGCCGGGCCGATTTATACCAGCCCCAGTCGTTGACATAGCCATAAAGAAATCCGCCGCCGAAGGCATCGCCGGCACCGAGGATGTTACAGATCTCTACCGGATAGCCCGGTACGTCAATCTGTTCAAGGGAGCCATCATCCTGTTTCAAATGGATACGCACGCCATCCTCTCCGCGTTTCTGCAGAAGAGCCCTGGGGCCGAGTGAGAGAAGCACCCGAATCGCCTTATCGGTATCACCCGCAACTCTCGCATCGGAAATCTGTGAATGGGTCAGACTGATCTGGCCGACATCAACAAGCATGGCGGCGTTGATTTCATCATTCGTGCCGATGACGATGTCAACGTGAGGCAATACCGAACGTACCGTTACCCCGAAAGCCCGGGGGTCATGCCACTGATCCGGGCGAAAATCGATGTCGAAGACCACCTCGGTGTTTACCTGCCGAGCCAGTTCTGCGGCAAAAATGGTGGCACTCCGGCTGGGATCCTTGCAGAGATTGGTACCGGCAAACTGCAGAATCCGGCTGTCGGCAACCGGCGCTGCCAGGACATCGTCGATCGACAGTTCAATATCCGCACAATTGTCGCGATAAAACACCAGCGGGAATTTGTCCGGCGGTTCAATCCCCAGCACGACAGCGCTGCTTCGGTGGCCCGGTTTGCGCGGGCTGAACTTCGTTTCCACACCTTCCCTGTTTAAAAAATGCAGGATGAAATCACCTACACGATCTTCACCCAGACCGGTAAGCAGGGCCGTCTTCAAGCCCAGTCTCCGGGCAGCGACGCTGATGTTCGTCGGCGAGCCGCCGACATAGGCGCCAAAATTCTTTATCTCTTCAAAGGGTGCCCCGATTTCATTGGCATAAAGATCAATCGAAGAACGTCCCATGTGCAGTGTATCGTAGGCTCGGGAAGGTTTTGTCATCGTTAGCTCTTACGAAAAATTTTGTGTGGTGAATCGCGGCCCGGCCATGGCTGCGGACGGCCAGTGGCAGGTGTTACCGCCCGTCCAGCCGCGCACACCGGTGCCAGGATCATCAATCCATGTGCAAACCGCCATTGATATCTATGATCTCGCCCGTGATAAATCCCGACAGGGGAGAGACGAGAAAGCTCACGACATGGGCGACCTCCTCCGCTTCGCAGAACCTGCCGACCGGAATCTGGCTCAGCAGCTCACGCTGTTTGTCCTCACTGAGAAAATCGGTGATCATCGGGGTCTTGATATAGGCCGGCGCGATACCGTTGGCCGTCACCCCGTAAGCCGCAGATTCCCGCGCAATTGACAAAGTCAGGGCGGTAATGGCCCCCTTTGACGTGGTGTATGCCGTGCCGGCAGTCAAACCGCCGGTCTTCATGGCCAGGGAGCCGAGATTGACAATGCGCCCCCACCCCTTCTCTTTCATTCCCTGCAGCCACTCACGACAAAGGTAAAAGGCGCCGTCCAGATTAACGGAGAGGATCTGGCGCCATTCGGCATCGGAGGATTCACAGAGCTTGTTGTTGGACAGGATACCGGCATTGTTGACCAGTACGGAAACCGGTCCGTGCTTCTGTCGAACGGTGCGGCACACTTCCACCACACGCTCCGGTTGACTGATATCAAGGGCCACCGGGATGGCCATCGGGCCAATCTCGTCGGCCAGTGAATCCAGTCTATCCTGGACAAGATCGACCAGCACAACCCGGTACCCGTCAGCCGCAAGTGTTTTAACCGTTGCTGCGCCGAGCACCCCGGCGGCACCGGTGACGAGGGCCAGTTTTTCCTTATCATGTTTCATCTCGTTCCCCTTGCACTCCCCCCTGGTTGTTCCGTGTCCTGCCAAAGCGACAGGACAGTGAGGACTTTGGCACGTTTCTTCTTTTCTGAAAAAACAATTTTGTGCGGAATCGCCGCCGAAAAAAACAGCTCTCCCTCCAGGACATCCGTCTTTTCTTCCTTATCTTTACGTCCGGGGCATGGCCCTCAACCTTCTTGCCTTGCAGAGCCATGGGCACCTATGCTATTTCTACGTTAATATTCTCTTTTGTCAATTATCTGTTTCACATCAGGAATAATTCATTCGGCCCTCCTGTAGGCTGCCGGAACAGGTGCGGTGTCTATCGATAACCGGCAGGTACGCTGCGAACATCACCGGGGCGGCTGGTGCAGAGCAACTCTCTATGCCGAAAACCGCTCGGCCGAGCTCTGGCAAGCTGTCATAAGCAACTGTTATGAGAAAATTATCAGTACTATCCTGAAGGAGATGAACAATGGCGACAGACCTTATGAAATCCTTTGCCCTTGACGGCAAAGTGGCCGTTATTACCGGCGGCGGCGGGGAACTCTGCGGCACGATGGCCATCGCCCTCGGGGCCATCGGTGTCAGAGTCGCTATCCTTGATATTCACCTTCAAAATGCCCAGCGGGTGGCGCAGAAAGTCGAATTGGCGGGCGGCCAGGCACTGTCATATTCCTGCAATGTCCTTGAAAAAGAAGAATTGGAAAACTGTTGTGGGGCTATCCTTCAGGCCTGGGGCAGTGTCGACATTCTGATCAACGGTGCCGGCGGCAACGACCCCCGGGGCACGACCTCAGACGAGTTTATGGAGCAGTCACAACTCAACCGGCCGGGTAGCAAAAGCCTGTTCGATCTCGATATCGGCGGTTTTCGCCAGGTATTTGACCTGAACTTTCTGGGAACGTTTCTGGCCATCCAGGTATTCTCGCAGAGCATGGTCAGCCGGGGCGGCGGCGCAATCGTAAACATGTCCTCGATGAGTGCTCTGACACCACTGACCAAGGTTGCTGCTTATTCCGCCGCAAAGGCCGCCGTCAGTAATTTCACGCGCTGGCTGGCCGTCCATTTTGCCCGGACGGGGGTCCGGGTAAATGCGCTTGCGCCCGGTTTCTTTATGACCGAACAGTTGCGATTTCTGCATGTGGACACAGAAACGGGTCAACTCTCCGACCGGGCGAAAAAGGTCATCGCACAGACGCCCCTGGGTCGCTACGGAGAACCCGAAGAGCTGCTCGGCACCCTGGTCTGGCTCCTCTCCGATGCTTCAAAATTCGTCACGGGTATCGTCGTGCCAATCGACGGGGGGTTTTCAGCCTATTCCATTTGAGCGCACGGCAGCCCTTGCCGGCAAGGACAGCGCCCGCCTCTGCCAGGCCGACTGCAAGAGAGCGTCCGAGACCGTTTTCCCGGCCGGTTACCATGGCAACCCAGCCGTTGCATAGGCATCCTTCAGATCAGGTCACCTCGGGTAATCGCCTTTTACCCGGCCTCTGCGCTATACTCGAACGAACCACCTGATTATGCGAGGGTACCCATTATTTTACCCGCTATTCAGGATAACTCCTTATCGAAGAAATTCCTCGCGCAGCGGCGTAAACACATCCACCAGCCTGACAGGTGAAGTCAGGAGTTGTACCGTATGCGGTACGTCGGGCGGCACACTGAACATGTCTCCCGGCCCGAGTTGCGTCTGCTCGGATCCGATAAAAACGATAATTTGCCCTTCCACCACATAGGACATCTGTTCATGCGGATGAGAATGGGGCGGGTCGGGCTTACTGGTGGGGCCGTCGTTAAAATCGATGACGACCATCATCAGTTTGTCGGTGTGCCCGAGATATCGTTCACGTTTGTCACCTATTGCTTCTCTTTTTACGTCTTTTTCTCTGATGGCTCCCATGCCTCATCTCCCTCTGCTGGTGCAGATATATTAGATAACACGCGTACGGTTTACTTTGTGGTCAGGAACTTCATGGCTCCAGGCGGAACGCTTTGAGACCGGTTAAAACCTGCATTTATGCACGAGCGATCACCTCCTCAATTAATGGGACAAAACAGGACGACTGTCAATTGCTAAACCCGTAACCCCCGTCAATGACCCTCGTCAGGGTACAGCGAAATACCTGGACGGAGGCGGTGGTGGTCCAATCCCGTGGCTACCGGGGACAAAGTCCTTGACAAGCACTGGCTGCTTCCTTATTAAATCACTTATATACTTTATTTAACATCAAAAATGCTCAGCCAGCTGGCAGCACCATGATTACCATGCGAAGGGGATGGACGCTGGGCAATGGTGCGTCTGCAGCAGGGTATGAAGATCTTTTCCTAGCTGGAGACAACCAGGCGTTGCGAAGCGGTGGTGCCCTGGGTTATATGGTGCCAGAACCTGCCTCATGCAGGGAGCCCGGGGAAGGTACCGACCAAACGCCCATAACCGTCTGCCCGGCCGGCTAGCCAGATAAAAGGATAACCGATCACCGACAGGAGAATGTATGGAATATCTTGAAAAAATGTTTAGTCTTAGAGGAATTACCGCCGTTGTTTCCGGTGGTGCCGGTGCGATCGGCACCGTTATGTCGGACGCCCTGCTCAGAGCGGGCGCCAACGTTGTTGTCTGGAGCCGGACGAGCGAGTCGATCGATGCCTTTCTGGAGCGTTACAACCAGAGCCCCGAGATCAGGAAAAGAGCTCATGGCATGCAGGTGGACGCCGGTGACGAGAAAGCGGTAGCCGATGCATTTGATCGCTGCACGGAGCATTTCAGCCTGCCGGAAATCCTCATCAACGGTGTCGGCGGAACCCGGGGTAAAATGAAATTTATCGATATCGATCTGCAGAATTTCAGGGATGTCCTTGATCTTAACCTGGTTGCCGGGCTCGTTATTCCGACCAAGCTGTTCTGCAGACGCTGGATAGAGACGCAGGTCAAGGGCTCAATAATCAATCTCACCTCGATGGCTTCCTACAATCCGCTCTCAGGGGTATGGGCCTATGATGCGGCCAAATCAGCCACCCTGAACCTGACCATGGCAGCAGCGAACGAGTTTTCCGCACACGGCATCAGGGTCAACGCGATTGCTCCGGGATTTTTCATCGGCAAACAGAACAAGGCCCTGCTCATTGACGAGGAAACGGGAGAATACACGGAAAGAGGCAAAGCCGTTATACATCATACACCGTTCAAACGATTCGGTGACGTCTCCGAACTTGCCGGTGCGACCGTTTTTCTCGCCAGCACGCAGGCTTCCGGATTCATCACCGGCGTTTCCATCCCGGTCGATGGCGGCTATCTTATCCACAACATATGAGACATGCCATGACACACGGTTTCGGCTCCCCCGACGCTCCGCTTACTGATGAGCAGATCCTTGGCATCATACGACAGGCGACGCCCTCCTCACTGGTCAGCGGCAAGCGCATTCTGGTGCTTACCCCCGATACGACAAGGACCTGTCCGCTGCCGTTCATGGTTCGCTGTTTGCAGGAAACAATCGGCAGCAGTGCCGCCCGGCTCGATTTCATGGTTGCTCTCGGCACCCACACCCCGCTCGAGGAAAGCCGGATCCTTGAGCTCTATGGCATTACCGAGGAACGGAAAGCCAGGTACCCGAACAGCGCCTATCTCAATCATCGCTGGGATCTTCCTGATACCATGACGCGGATCGGCTGGATCGAGGAGGACGAAATTGAAACGCTCTCGGGAGGGCGCCTGAAAGAGCGGGTCCCGGTCGATATAAACAAGGCCATCTTCAACTATGATCTGATCCTGATCTGCGGCCCGGTCTTTCCCCACGAGGTCGTCGGTTATTCCGGAGGTGCCAAGTATCTTTTTCCCGGCATCTCCGGCGGCGAATTCCTGCACGCCTTTCACTGGCTCGGCGCCATCGTTACCTGCTTCGGGACAATCGGTGTCAAACACACGCCGGTCAGGGAGGTGATCAACCGGGCCATGGCGCTGATCGACCGGGAGGTATTCTGTCTGTCGATGGTGGTCAAGTCCCAGCGGGAACTCTATGGGCTCTATGCCGGTGACTACAAGGAAGCCTGGTTAAAGGCCGCGGATCTGTCTGAACAGGTGCATGTCATCGAGAAAGAGCGCGCCTACCATACCGTCTTCGGCATCTGCCCCCCGATGTACGGAGAAATCTGGACGGGCGGCAAGGTCATGTACAAACTTGAGCAGGTTGTCGCCGATGGCGGCAGGCTCATCATCTATGCCCCGCACATTACCGAAATATCGAGGACCTGGGGCAGTGATATCGAGAAGATCGGCTATCACATCGTTGACTATTTTCTCGAACAGCCTGACCGCTTCCCGGACATTCCCCGGGGCGTCCTTGCCCACTCCACCCATGTACGAGGCATCGGCACGATGGAAAACGGTGTGGAAAAGCCCAGAATAGAGGTCATCCTTGCCTCGTCTATCCCGCCTGAGCTCTGTGAAAAGATCAGCCTGGGCTACCTCGACCCGGATACGCTCAACCCGGATGACTATCGCGGACGGGAGGACGAGGGCATTCTCTTTGTTGAAAAGGCCGGCGAGATTCTGCATCGCGTCAGGCCATAACCTGTCAAGGTATGCGAGAAATTTTTACGCAGTTATGTGACTGATATTACCGGGAATAAAATTCGATTATAACGCAGTGATTGGGCGAAAAGGCAATTTATTCCCGGTATCCTAAAATCTCAACCAGGTGCACGCATGAAACCGTTCCTATCAGAGGATTTTCTCCTCCAGACAAAAAGCGCTCAGCGTCTCTACCACGAGTATGCCAGCGGTATGCCTATTTTCGATTATCACTGTCATCTCCCGGTGGAAGAAATCGCCACCAACAAAAAATTCGCCAACCTGACGGCGATCTGGCTGAACGGAGATCATTACAAATGGCGGGCCATGCGGGCCAACGGCATAGACGAGGAGCTGATCACCGGGTCCGCTTCCGATCGGGAGAAATTCCGGGCCTGGGCCGTTACCGTCCCGAAGACCCTGAGAAATCCGCTCTACCACTGGACGCACCTGGAGCTCAGGAACCCGTTCGGCATAACCGAGCTGCTCGGTCCTGAAAACGGTGATGCGATCTATGACCAATGCTCGGCAATGCTTCAGC
>JAHEMX010000427.1 GCA_024643445.1 Desulfobulbaceae bacterium
TCGCTGTCGGCGAGAAAATCAATGAGTTCTATCATCATCTCCTTACTTTCTGTATAGCGCGACCCCATATGGTTATTTACTCCCGTTGCATGCGGAACCTGCTGAAGATCAGCTGCCAGAAGAAGCTGTCGTCTTTGCGGACTCTCATTCAGGTAGAGTGCACCGGGCCCCGGGTCCCATCTGAGATTCCGCGGTTCAAGCGGAAGATGCAGCATGACCGTGCGACCACGCCGGTAAGCCTGATCTTCCAATTCCTCCGTAAACGGAGCGTATGGCAGAAATGAAAAGGAAAGATTGAGATCAAGGTCAAGCAGTTTTCTCCCGATATCCGCATGGTATCCCATATCATCGATAATAATGGCAATCCTGGCAGATTGTGTTGCTCCCGCCGGGCCAGGCGGATGATGACTCATCGGGGGATGAAGTGAGTCCGGCTCCTCAAATACTATAGTATCACCAGTTCCCGGTAACTCGGCTGCCACCACCACTTGAAAAAAAATTACATAGCCGACAGCACCAATGGTGATGACAAGCAGGAAGAACAGAACGAGAAAAAATAAGAACCGGCGTACATTGAAGGTGGCAGTGCGAACCGGTTGTTTCTTTCTCGGTCGGGAAGCACTCTTCCTGATCACTTTTTTGCCCGCCGGGTTACGTGTTTTAGGTGCTGTTCCTGCCATAATAGGGGGTTATTTTTTTCTGCTTAACACGTACAGGGTGAGATCCTCAAGTGTCTGAAAACTCGGTAAGTCCCGTCGATCTTCAAACAGCGCCAACTCGGCACGGGCCGCAGAGATGCTCTCTTCAGCCCTTTTGCGCGCGTCACGGAAACCGTGGTAGGCAGCAATCAAGGAAGTCACCTCATCCAGATGTTGCACCCGCTCGTCTGCCCGCTGCAGAATACAGAGCAGGCGATGCCTGTCAGGGGGGGCGGCCCGCTGCATTGCCAGTATCAGCGGCAGGGTCATTTTCCCCTCGGCAAGATCGTTGCCTACCGCTTTTCCCGTTTCCTGCTGATCGCCCTGATAGTCAAGCAGATCGTCAATAATCTGGAAAGCGCAGCCCAGATTGATACCGTAGATCTTCAGTGCCTTTCGCTCGGCCGGATCTGCACCGCCATACATGCTGCCAATCTCACAGGCACTGCCTATCAGCAGAGCCGTCTTCCCCCTCACTACCAAAAAGTAGTCTTTTTCGGAACAATCAAAATTGCCGGCATTGCGCAGCTGCCTGAACTCACCATCAACCATACCCCGGGTCGCTTCTGTAAAAACGCTCAAGGCCTCAATTCCACCGAAACGTCCAATGATTTCCATGGCATGGGCATGGAGGAAATCACCTGCCAGGATAGCTCTCACGCCACCGTACCGTTTGTTGATCGACATCCGGCCGCGCCGGGTTTCGGCACGATCGATGACGTCATCATGAAAGAGCGTGGCCGCATGCAGATATTCAAAGGCGATCGCCAACCGATAGACAGCTGGGTCGCAGCGGCCGCAGAGACCGGCACTCAGAACGGCAAGCAACGGCCGCACCCGTTTCCCGCCGCTGAAAAGTCCATAATCCAGGATTTCGACAAGCAGGGGATCGAGGTTTACCGCAAATTCAGAGATATCTTCCCGCATCAGCCGATCTATCTCGGCGGCTTGTTCGGCAATCAGTTTTTTCAACTCCATACCCATATCCGGCTGCTCTTTTTAGGTGGCCCAGGGGTCAATTTTTCTCTAACTCATCAAAAAACGACTGCACATCCTCCAAATTCCTGACAACGGGCGACGGCGGCATGCTCTTCAGGAAAACCCGGCCGTATTGTTTGGTAAACAACCGGGTATCCATTACCGCAATCATCCCCGCGTCACGGGAGGAACGCATGAGCCGGCCCACACCCTGCCGCAGGGCCAGAACGGCACGGGGGACCTGAAGATCGAAGAATGGGTTACCGCCTGCATTGGTAATTGCCTGCATGCGTGCCTGTACCACGGGGTCGCTGGGAACCTCAAAAGGAAGCTTATCGATAATAACTGAACTCAGCGACTCACCAGGAATGTCTACCCCTTCCCAGAAGCTGGCCACTGCCAGAAGTACCGAATCGATCTCCTCCCGAAACCGGCTGAGCAGCCGCGCCCGTGATGCCGTGCCCTGCACCAGTACCGGATAGGCAAGCCGCTCCTGAAGATACTCGGCGACACCGTCCATCCCCTTGAAGCTGGTAAATAATATAAGGGCACGGCCGGCAGTGATCGACAGCAGTGACTCAATATACTCATTCAGGCGTGCTGCGTAACCCTCTGATGACGGTTCAGGAAATTGTTTTTCGGGTACATAGAGGATCGTTCTCTTCTGGTAATCAAATGGCGATTTCAGCTGAAGGGTGGTGACGCTGCTCGCAAGTCCAAGCCTCTTGCAGATAAAGTCAAAGTTATGGGCCGTTGCGAGGGTTGCCGAGGTAAAAATGCAGTTTGGTACACCACTGTAAAGGGTGGTTCGGAGATCCTCGGCAACATCCACCGGGGTCGCCGACAGGCTGACAGCCCGCTCCCTGCGCTCGTACCAGTAAACATAGCTCTCCGACATTACTTCAGGTTCAGGCAGGCCGACAAAAAGCAGGTTTTCCCTCAGTTCCCGTGTCCTATTTTCAATTGCATGCCAGTTTTCGTATTCTCTGCTGCAACTGGCGATATCATCGGCCAGACGCTGCAGCCCCTCGGCGACAAGGACCACTTCTTCATGCCAGTCTTTTTGCTGATGGACAAATTCCTTCAGATTAAAACGTCCCCGTATTGCAGGAAACAGCGTGGCGAAACGGTCCACCCGCTGTTTTACTCCCTGCCCCTGCCCGACCAGCCGATCTGCGATTGTCGGCGGCAGCTCGGTCTGGGCCTGCTGCGTGAGATCACCGATCAGGTCGTAGACCTGGTACTGACTGAAACTTCGGCCGAAAAAGGTGGTCGCGACACTTTCGAGGTGATGCGCTTCATCAAAGATAACCGCCTCATGCCGCGGAAGCAACTCACCATATCCCCGTTGGCGAAGCGAAAGGTCGGAAAAATAGAGATGATGGTTGACCACCAGAATACGCGCGGCAGCGGCATTTCTCCGCAAACGATTGATAAAGCAGGAGCCGGACTCGGGACATTCACCGCCGAGACACTGATGAGAATGAGCTGAAATTTTCGGCCAGAGGGGTGAACGGTCAGCCAGCCAATCAAGCTCGGCCCGGTCTCCCGTCTCAGTCCGCTTGAGCCATTTCTCGATCCTGTCGCACTCGTCGTTATCAACGATCGATAATTGCGGTGAACTCCGGTATTGAAACCAGCGATAGAGGCAGAGGTAATTCTGACGCCCCTTTACACAAACTGCCGGAATTTCTTTGCCCAGAATGCGGCCAAGAAGCGGTAGCTCCTTTTCTATCAGTTGATCCTGGAGATTGATGGTAGCCGTTGAAACCACCACGCGTTTCCCGGACAAAATGGCCGGGACAAGGTATGCCAGGCTTTTTCCGATACCCGTTTCCGCCTCGACTACCAGAATTTTTGCATAGTCGGGAGAGCCGGGAACGCCCTGATCGGGGGCCAGCAGCAGTTCCTGGATGGCCTCGGCCATGATGGCCTGATCAGGTCGAGATTCATAATCGACAAGATGCGTGGCCAATGGCCCGCCGCTGGAAAAAAAGGCTTTCACAACTTGCTCTGCTTCCTTACCGAAGTTATGCCATATCCCTGTTTGAGATACGACTGGTTTGGTATTCCCGGGAGTTAAGGTTATACGATTTTTATTTTTATTTTTCAACCAAACCGGTAAACTATTATATGGCGGTCAACCAGTGAGCC
>JAHEMX010000428.1 GCA_024643445.1 Desulfobulbaceae bacterium
AAGGAGGAGTGTTTGCTGACCGGTCTGCTGGAGCCGACTAACGAGCCGTATGCCGTCGCCAAGATTGCCGGCATCAAGATGTGCGAATCCTACAACCGGCAGTACGGCACCGACTACCGCGCGGTCATGCCGACCAACCTGTATGGCCCCGGGGACAATTACCACCTGGAAAACAGCCATGTCATCCCTGCCATCATGCGCAAATATCATCTCGCCAGGCTGGTCACCGATAACAATATGTCTGCCATTGCCACTGATGAAAAGGCCTTCGGCCCGATTCCTAATAATATAAAGAAATGCCTCGGCCTTGTCGCCGATGCTGCGAGCGCAGGTCCCGGGAGGGCTGTTGGAAGTGACGCCCCTTTTGTGGAATTGTGGGGCAGCGGGGCGGCCATGCGTGAATTCCTTCACGTCGATGATATGGCAGCCGCCTGCTACCATGTCATGTCCCTGCCGCAGAGCAGATACCGGACTGTTCTTGCCGATTACGACCGATCCATCGCAACCTCCGCACCCGGTTTTATCAACATCGGCTCCGGCGAAGACGGTACGATTCGCGAGGTCGCTGAAATAATAAGAGAAATTGTTGGATTTACGGGAGAAACCAGATACAATAGCGATCAGCCGGACGGAACCCCGAGGAAATTGCTGGATACCACCCGCATCAGGTCTCTGGGCTGGTCTCCGCACTTTTCCCTGCAGGACGGACTGCGCGACGCCTATCGCTGGTATTGTGCGCACAGGTAGGCGTTTGAGCCGTTGTGCAAAACCACCGCTCACCGTTAATTCAGGAAAACAACTTCCTGCTGAATAGAGCGTACCATGAAAGAGCATGACTATTCCGAATCCCTCGTTGTTCATTTCCAGCGGGGCGAGGTGCTGCGGAGGCAGGCCCTTGATCAGGTTTCCATAGATCTCAACGAGCGGCAGCTTTTCGATCTTGAACTACTGCTCAATCGAGGCTTTTATCCACTGACCGGATTCATGGACCAACAGACCTACCAGTCCGTGCTCCATGAGATGACCCTGCCAGACGGTTCTGTCTGGCCCATGCCGATCTGTCTTGATGTGAGTGCAGCAATAGCCGCCACCCTGCAGCGTGGCCAGATCGTTGCCCTCAACGACCAGGAAGGATTTCTGCTGGCAATCCTGAGAATCTCAGACATCTGGCAACCCGTTAAACAGGAAGAAGCCAGCTGTGTGTACGGTACGACCGATCCGGCCAGCCATCCGGGTGTCAGACAGCTCTTCGACCAGGTCAAGCCCTGGTACATCGGCGGCAGTGTCGAGGGCATTAACCTGCCGGTCCATTACGATTTTCTCCAGCTCCGCCTGACACCTTCGGAAACGGTACGTCGGTTTACCATGAACGGCTGGCGCAAGGTGCTCGGCTTTCATACCGAGCAGTACCTGCATTGTGCGCACCGTGAAATGGTGCTTGATGCGGCGCGTCAGGTCGGCGCTTCTGTCTTTCTGCAGCCGGTGGTCGGTCTCGATTATCCCGGCGATGTCGATTTTTACACCCATATCCGCTGTTACCAGGTCTTTACCGGGAAGTTTCCGCCGAACTTGATACTGCTCGGCCTGTCGCCCTTTGCCGCAAGGAGAGCAGGCCCACGTGAGGCACTGCTGCAGGCCATCATGCGCAGGAATTTCGGCTGCACACATTTCATGGTAGCCGATGACCATGCCGATCCGTTTGCCAACCTCAATAACGGTGTCAACCTTTTCTACGAGAAAGGGGCAGCCCAACAGCTGGTGCAGGATTGTGCGGAAAAGACCGGCATAGCGATGGTTGCCCAGCAGGAGTACGGTTACGACGAAACATCGGCCCGTTATTTCCCATTAAACGCCGAAAATAACATGGCGGGTACTCAGATCACCTCTGCTGAACTGCAGCGCAGGATGATACGGGGGGAAGAAATTGAGGACTGGTTCGTCTGGCCTGACATGATAGGGGAACTGCAGTGGTCCTTCCCGCCGAAATCGAAACAGGGGTTCACCGTTTTTATGACCGGGCTCTCCGGTTCCGGCAAATCAACCATTGCCAAGGTCCTGCTCGTCAAGTTCATGGAAATGCGCGACCGGCCCGTGACCCTGCTCGATGGCGACATCGTTCGCAAGAACCTCTCCTCCGAACTGACCTTCTCTCGGGAGCACCGGGATCTCAATGTCACTAGAATCGGTTTTGTCGCCAGCGAGATCACCAAGAACGGCGGTATCGCACTCTGTGCACCCATCGCCCCGTACGATGAACCGCGGCATGCCAACCGCACACTCATCTCGCGCTACGGCGGCTATATCGAGGTGTACGTGTCAACACCGCTGGAAATCTGCGAGCAGCGCGACCGCAAGGGCCTCTATGCCAAGGCTCGGGCCGGCAGGATCAAGGGGGTGACCGGCATCACTGATCCCTATATCCCCCCGTCAAACCCCGACCTGGTTATCGATACAACCGGCATCACGCCGCTTGAAGCCGTGCAGGAGATCATGCTCTACCTACAGGCGCAGGGGTATATCTGATTTCAAAGAAAATGTTCATGAAATATGCGGGCTAATGACAATGCCCTCATCTGAAACCAATTCTGACTCTATTGCTTTAGCCTGGCTGGCGAGTTGCATCAGAGGAGAGCAGCCCCACTGGCCCGACTGGCAGGACGCGTCAATTGCTGATCACATCTGGCAAGCCGGCTTGGAACATGGTGTTCTTGCACTCTGCAGTCATTATATTTTCGGTACTCCGGCACAAACACTAGTAACGCCCGATTTTCAGCAACGCCTTAAAGATTATGTCAGACAAGCAGCAGTCAGGGAACTGGTGCAGGAGCATGAAATAAAACAGGTGCTGAAACTGCTGCACAAGGAGGGTATCAGTTTTCTGGTGATGAAGGGCACCTCACTGGCTTACAGTATTTACCCGCAGCCCTATTTGCGAAGCCGTTACGATACGGATTTGCTTTTTCAGGATAAGGCCGCAGCCGAGAGAGCCTGGCACGTTTTACAGGACAGGGGATACACACGGCCAAATGCCGTGAGCGGCAAGTTTGTCAGCCATGAGTTTAGCTGCTACAAATCAGGAAAAACGGCAGTACCGCATGTCTTGGATCTCCACTGGAAGTTGAGCAATAATCAGTTTTTCGCCCAATCCTTGTCTTTCAATGAGCTGCAGGCAGACGCTATAACTGTTTCCAATTTGGGGAAAACTGTCCTTGCTTTTAACCGGATACATGGACTTTTACATGCCTGTATGCATCGTATTGCTCATAAGGCAGAGGGAAATGCGGACAGGCTTATATGGCTCTATGATATCCACTTACTGGCCAAATCACTGAACCAAACACAATGGGCTAGATTTGTGGTACTGGCCGTTGCAAATGAGATCTGCAATATCTGTCTTGATGGATTTCAGAAAACAGAATCGGTTTTTGCCACCGCTATTCCGACCAATGTGATTAATGTTTTACAGGAAATGGGTAAGAAAGAAGCTATAACCGAAGACATGGGAACAACTCTCTGGCGCAACGACCTTGCAAATTTTCAGGCACTGCCCGCTTGGCGGGATCGTTTGCAGCTCCTCAAAGAGCATGTGTTTCCGGATTCCGATTACATGTTGAAAAAATATAACACCAACAATCGTTACCTGCTGCCTCTCCTCTATATCCGTCGTGCTGCCCGGGGTATTAGTAAAAGATTGCTTTAAGATCACTGCTGTCCAAAATAGGACAGAGTTAGAAACTGTTTGCTGAGTTTATAGGGGTTGCAGGGTTCAAATTTCATATTTTCAGGTTCAGGTTATCCTTCAGTGTTTTGCTGCCAGCGTCGG
>JAHEMX010000429.1 GCA_024643445.1 Desulfobulbaceae bacterium
TAAATTGTCCGGTTGTTTTTCGATCAAGATGACAAACTACTGTTATTTTAAAATTTCTCCGATCCAGGTCTAATCAAATTTTCAAAAAGAACGTTACACCAGCCGGCCACCGGCCTGTTGCGCTGACGAAAAGCACCTATTCTGGTCAGATGAATATGGTGGTTCAGCGATTTTTGCCGTTTGATTTGTTGATGACAGGAATTAAATAATTTTTTCCCCTTTTCTCACGCATCTGATCATGTTGTCTGCTCAGTACCGCGATTATAATATATTTCGTTTCATTGCCTCCGCCAGCGTCTTTTCACCGTTTGAGAGTAATTGCTTGAAGACGGTTCTTTGATCTTCAGAACTTCGATTTTGACTCAGCTTAAATTTACCCTGAATTTCCTTTATTTCGCTTTCAATTCCAATAATTGCGTTGAGCATCTCAGTCCTATACTCCGGTTTCCATGGCTCCGCAAACGTTGCTTCATGTTTTTTAACCAGGGTTTCGACCAGTTCTTTCAGTTTCAGGTGATCACTGAATGTCCGGCAGATACCATAGATATGGATCGACTGATAATTCCAGGTTGGAACTCCGGGAGAATTATACCATGAGGGAGATATGTAGGCGTTAGGTCCTTGCGGAGACACCAATACTTCCTGGCCGGCGATATTTAAATGCTGCGGATTTTGTTTCGCCAAATGGCCGTAAACTATTTTTTATACTGGCAAGGTTAATCGTTTGATGAAATTGGAAATCTAGCCTCTTCCTGTAAATTTTCAGTTTGATGGAGCGGGACTCACCACTAGAGGTGAACCTGGGATAAACAGGAAAAAGTCGACCCGGCCCGATTCCTGCTCAGGTTCACCCGAGCAGGAATAAGATTAGGCTGGGCAGTATTGCCATAGGCCTATGGCTACCATTGCTCATCCTCTCTTGAACATACACGATTATGGCTCTCTGGGAGTCCGTAAGTTATTTTTAACGTTGACTTCGGTTTTTTACGACTACCGGCAACAGCAGCACTCGAAACTATTTTTCTAGAACATGACCGTTTATTGGTCGTTATCCCCCACGATCATCCCCTGGCTCATTGTGATAGATTTCCAGTCAACCAATTGGTAAATTATCCTTTTATGCTCCTGGAAAAGGGAGTAAAATCTGAGATTTCAGAAATATTTGAGAAACACGGTATTACACCAAAAGTCCATTTCACGACATGGGATGATTACGCCATAATGTCAATGGTGGAAAACGGGCTTGGAATCAGCATATTACCAGAGTTAATTTTACAACGTATCCCCTACAAGATAGTAGCAAAAGAACTCGAGGTGCCTGCTTACAGAAGAATTGGCGTTGCTATGAGGGAAAGTGAGTCACTTTCATTTTCGGCGAAGCGTTTTCTGGAATACATCTATGTAAAAGAATAACTGTATTAGGATACGTACTTTAAATCTCTAGTCTGCTGCGAAAAGGCAAAGATAGGATGTTTCCTGTCCTCATAAAGGACGAGGGGCAATCCCCGTCCAAGAGCAAAATTATCCATAAAGTGTTTCAATCCACCGGATAGCTTCGGAATCATCAAATTTCCCCAGATACCTCTGCCTCGTTGAGAGATCAACATGGCGTAATATGACTGTGCTGACGATCTCCAAGGGCGCACCAGAACGTGAAGCGCAAGTCGCAGCATGGCGTCTGAGGTCGTGAGGCTTTAACTCTATATCAATCAGCTGCTTACCGGATTTCTTTACCATCGACCAGGCAGCCACATACGAAATCGGAAAAATGTAGTCCTCAGTTCTGAAATCATTGGCGTTTACTCTTTTGCAACAAATCAGGGTTTCCAGCAAAGAGGAGTTGAACGTAAGCCTCCTCCAGAGAATTCCGAAATTAGGTGGGATCTCGGTTGTACAACGTCGGGAAAAATTTAAGCTAGAGATGGTATGATATGTAAATGTTTTACCTAGTGGATCTACTAGTAAACATCTAACCGTGTGAAATACGTTATTATTTTAGCATGAAATATTTTTAGATGCTCAACGGAAAGCTCCTCTGCTCGAGTGCTGTTTCTTTTCTCGATGCTGTCAGTGATTTCTGAATGTTGATCAGAAAGTATCCGATAATACTCAAATACACCGCCGGGGCCGGAATTGGCTCTCTCAAGTGCAATATAGGTAAGCTGTTGCATCAAAACACGCAATTGATAGTGGACTTGGGAAATAAAAGGATTGTGAGCTGCTTCGGCTATAGCCCTATGGAAACTTTCATTTTTGTAGACATAATTCTGCGGGTCTTCGATTGATGCTGCCTTAACAACTAATTCGTTAGCCTGTCTTATTTTTTTTATATCCAATGCCGTTGCCCTTTGCGCTGCCATCTTAGCAACGGTTTTTTCAATGACTATAAGTGTTTCCACTAAATTTTTAATATCATCCAAAGAGAACTGACGAACTCGAGTAGCTTTACCAGCTTCGATTTCCAGTAGCTGCATTGCCTGAAGGCGATTGATTGCGGCACGATAGGGCGTTCGGCTGATATTTAAGTCTTTAGTCAATACTTGCTCATTCAAAAAATCACCTGGTTTTAGTTCATTGGTAATGATTTTTTTCAATAATATCTGGTAAGTCTCATCTGATAGATTCCGATTATTTCCCATAAGTCAAATTCCCACAGATTGTATTGATTCTTTATAGAAGCTTATAAAATATCAGTTCGCACCCAAAATGAATACAGCGAGTATACCATTTGAATATGTGATGAAAACGGGTCGCAGTCAACCTATTTGTATGATTAAGATCATCAGTGACAACGCGTAACTCTCCATTTCTTCAAAACAAATTTGCCCCTAATGATTGATGATTTAGCTGAACGTTAGCCAACAATTTCCTCAGAAAGCACTGAGAATCCCTGAATAAAATATATCAACCCCTTTGTTGAACCCGAACTTCAGATCCAAAATCAAGGCGTTTGAAGCAATGGAAGCCTCAAAAAGTGTTGACACAACTCTTGCTGAATCTTATATGTATACATACAGTATACACTAGGTATCCGTAAACTTAACTTGTAAACAGGAGGTTGACAATGAGTTTATATGCAAAGCTTGTTGAATGTGAAAGAAAAAACCGCCCAGTGCGGGTTGGCCTGATCGGGGCTGGGAAATTTGGATCCATGTTCCTTGCGCAGGTGCCCAACACACCGGGTATCCATCTTGTTGGCATTGCCGACCTTTCCCCGGAAGGCGCCAAGACGAACCTAAAACGCATCGGTTGGAAATCCGATGCTTATAAGGCGAAGTCCTTTGAGGATGCCTTGAAAAACCGTACTACGTTCATGACGGAAAGCTGGGAAGCTTTGGTGATGCGCCCTGAAATCGATGTTATTGTCGAGTGTACAGGCAACCCTGCGGCGGCCGTCGAACACTGCCTGGGCGCGTTCAGGGAAGGCAAACATGTTGTCAATGTAACGGTTGAAGCCGACGCTTTTTGCGGTGCGCTGCTCGGTCAACGCGCCAGGGAGGCTGGCGTGCAGTACAGTCTGGCTTTCGGCGATCAGCCCGCCTTGATCTGCGACTGGGTAGACTGGGCACGCGGCTGCGGTTTCCCGGTGGTTGCCGCCGGGCGCGGGCACAAGTGGCTGCCCCGATTCGCACAATCCACTCCCGAGACCGTCTGGAACGATTGGGGCCTGACGGCTGAGCAGGCCGAGATCGGGGGACTGAACCCGAAAATGTTCAACTCCTTCCTGGATGGTTCCAAGCCTGCCATCGAATCTACCGCCGTGGCAAACGCCTGCAACCTTGAATCTCCTGAAAACGGCCTGTTCTTCCCTCCG
>JAHEMX010000430.1 GCA_024643445.1 Desulfobulbaceae bacterium
GAAGATCGCGGCACGTGGAAGCGAACCGCCGACCGTGGATGTGCCGCCCATCAAGAACTAGTTCTTGATGGGCGATATGCAGAGAAAAACCTTGACTTAAGAAAAAACAAAGACCAAAATAATATCGATTAACATATTAATATAAATAGAAATAACAGAATATGTTACGCGGAGTTCCTGATCAGGTAGTTTCAGCAACTGAGCCTTGAATTTGACATTTCCAAATCAAAGGTAAACAATTCTATCTTTTTCATTAGCTTAGGATGTTTCCTGTAAATCGCCTAATTAACACCATCCCGCCGAAGAAACAGTTACTAGGAAGCTAGCGGGAGTCGAACCCGCAGACCCATTTGCATAATGGGCACTTTCAATAACCGCTTCTTCACCTGATCTCAGCTTTATACTCGGAATATCAGCGACGCACCCCAAGGGCAATTCTCCGACAGGTTCCTAGTTCAGCAGGATATCTTTGGCGGCATTGATCTTTGCGGTCAGAAAAGCCGAGCCTCCCTTGTCGGGATGTACTCCTTTTATGAGTCGTCGCCAGGCCTGATGAATCTCCTCAGGCGAGGCGCCGGGAGCAAGACCAAGTATCTGGTAAGCCTCCTGTCTGGTCATACTTTTAACGCCGGAGGCACCGGCCTCATCGCTGAAAGAATCGGGATCAACCCGTTCCCGCCAACGGGGGAAGTAGCGGTCAAGGAAGGATTCAAGCAGGGCGGCGCTGTCTGCATCGCCACGGATTTCCCGATAGAGCGACAACACCTCCTCCTCACTGAGCGACGTTAACCGGACACCTTGCAGACGGCCCCTTAACACCCTGCCGTCCATTTCCCCGGTATCATGATCAAGTTCCATTTCAAGAGTCGCCGAGCGGACGGTTGATTTTCGTCCGTGGGATGAGGCGGCCGGTTCTGTCGAACGGGTGCGTCGCCACCATGAAATACCGAGAACGATCAGGGGAATCCCGATCATGCCGCGCCGAAAAAATGTCAGCAGACTTCCTAAGGCAATGAGAAAGACGGGGCCGGAACGGGTCAGGACAGCGGCACTTTTATGAGCCGGTTGCGTGAGAATAAGCCAGAACAGGCCGAGCAGCAGAAAGAGCAGGAATATGATTGAAAATACCATTCAAGGTCCCAGATCAGCAAAGGGGTGAGAGATCATCTCGCTATCTGCTCAAGGAGCAGTCGTGCCTTGTGGCTGGTGCTGTCTGAGAGGGCCTGCAATCCTCCTCTTGCGTAGATGGCCACTGCACCGAGAAGTTCGGCAAGTTCCCGCGCAGAATCGGGACCCAGCCGAAAATAGGCACCGCCTGCCAGACGGGCCATTTCACGAAACCCTGTTTCAGCCGTCATATCATGTCCCTCCTGAAAGAAAAAGCAGCGCAGCCCTTTTAAACCAAGTTCCCCCGCTTTCTGACAGAGAAGATCGATGTTCTCCTCAAGCGCATCACCAATGAATACCAGCGCTGAGACTTTTTCCTTTGCAGTCTCACGACCGGCATGGTTGAGGACTTTAACAATCTGGGTATAGCCGCCCCGACATTCGATACCGAGCATCAGGCTGCGCAGTGCGTCGGCATTAATAACCCACTTGGAGGCACGACATTCACCCAGGCCCCGGAAATAAACCAGTTGCACAGAGAGACCACCCGCCTTGCCAACGGCATCGAACATCGATGACTGGATAGTCATCGCCGTGTTCCAGGTCGGCTGCCGGCTCATGGTTGCATCCAGCGAAAAAATCAGCCTTCCGCCCTGGGACCGGCCGGCTTCACGGGCAGCCTTCAGAAAAGAGGATATGTCTCTGGAAGAAGAGTTCTCACGAAGCGCTGACTTCCTGTTTTCAGTGGGAGTAACTTCCTTGTCTTTCATGCCCTGTTCCGTATGGTTCTGGCGTATCCAATCGATGACCGTGTGAGAAGTTGATCATTGATCGAATCACGGGATTTTTTAAACGCTCCTGTTAATAAGGGGTATTATCTCAGAGAACGCATGTCAATGGGAAAGAGCTGAAGCACCCGGGATCAATCTCCTGGTGGAAACCGATGAGATCTCTTTTAGCAGGTCCGGGGAAATAGCTGCAGGAACCATTTAGATAGGAGTGAAATCGTATTGCCGGGACGCTGGTTACAGAAGATGAGGATAGCTGCGTCACCAGAGAGACAAACGGTTATCGTCCGGCGCTGCACGTACCAGCCAGAAAGCTGACAACCCTGTCGTTGGCGCAGGCTTCGCAGCTATTGGCCATGGTCTGAAGTGTCCCGTCGTTCAATTGGCCGCACACGGGAACGTATTCACGGGTACAGGCTTTCGGGCGAGGCTCGGGGCAAACAGTGGTAATACAGTCCCCTTGCCAGTATCCATTGACCTCCAGTTCAGCGCAGGCGTTGCATCCGTTAGCATAGGATTCCGTAGTTCCATTGTTGCGGAGTCCGCAGACGGGATTGTAATCGGCCGTACAGGGTACGGGACCGGCTGTCCGGCCTGCCTGACATTCTGTGAATTCAAGGCTGCCGCTGCCGCCGCTGCTGGCACTGCCCGAATTACATCCGCTCAAAAACATGAACATAGCCAGAAACAGGAAGCTGAGCTGGCTGC
Source organism: Desulfobulbaceae bacterium (assembly GCA_024643445.1). GTDB lineage: Bacteria > Desulfobacterota > Desulfobulbia > Desulfobulbales > Desulfocapsaceae > Ww85. The sequence continues at coordinate 2,604 of JAHEMX010000430.1, forward strand.
ACCCTTTGGTAACGTGCTTTTCGATTATCCGGATCTTCTCTTGATGGGTGTCCGACTGTGCAGAGATGAACCTTATGCTGGTGAACATGATTTTCATGTGTTCGAGTCCGGGTGTCGCTAACACCAGAGGCCTGGAGAGCTCATATGGCTATTGCCGGGGGGCAGAAGTCTGGGAAAGGACCGCTTTGGAGGCGATAGTGACGAGGGGGTCCTTGCCGATTGATCCCTTGACGTACTCGAGCAGGAGAATCCTGACCATTTCCAGCTTGCTCATCTGCTGCAGGTATTCTCCGGAACTCACCTCGCTTTCGATGGGATCGGAACAGTCTTCGAGATCTACCGATTCGCTCAAGGCTTGCAGGTAGGGAGAAACCCTCTGGCGCAGTTCCTGTTCACTGACCTGCTGCAGTTCACGGTACTTATCAGCCAGTACCGTCACCTTGGGTAACCCGGGAGACTCCAGTACGGCCTTGAAATCGGAGGCGAAGCGCTTGATGCCGTCAAGGATGTGACCGGCCTTGACCATGTTTATCTTGGCCCAGCCGCCATTGAGCCATTTGAACGAACCGGCGTGTATCACCTGCGCAGCGGAGTCAGCGACAAAGACAATCACTGAATCGGCATGGTACATGTAGGAATCGACCCAGCCCAGCCCCGTCTTGTTCAGCCCTGTCTCGTTTGAGTACAGGTAGTTCCAGTTCTTGTCTTCTCCCGCGACGCAGCCCTTCTTGCCGATATCGGATGAATCATCCTGGGTCGTGGCAGAAATGAGCACCGGACCGGTCGGCCCCGGCAGAACCGCCACGATCCTGTCCTGGGAGTAGCGGTAGTAGCCGCCGGTATTGGTATCCGGTGTTATGATTTCACGCTCCCGGCCACGCAAGAGGCGGATATCATCTTCGCGTGCCACATGACGCGGCAGATTGCGCAGCTCCTCATTTGATTGCGGCGTCAGCCACTCATGATGCTGCAGCGAGGAGGGCATGGTGACATAGGTGGGAATGTCCGGATTGTAGGCATAATCGAGCAGGTTGGAAAAATCGCCGGCAATGGTGAATGCATGGAAGGCGCCCTCTGCTCCCCGTCGTTCCTTGAGTGTCAGACTGGATTCAGCGGGTGTGGAACGCACAAAATCTACAAGGGCTGAAAGTTTTACCGGATCAAGCTGAGCTTCGGATCGGGGCAGGGAAAG
>JAHEMX010000431.1 GCA_024643445.1 Desulfobulbaceae bacterium
ATGATATTGAGAAATATCTGCTGCAGTTGCAGGTGATCACTGGTAACGGGAGACAAATTTTCCTGCAATTGCAGGTCGATAGTTATCCTGCTGTAGGTCATCGCGTTTTCCAGGAAGAGCAGGACTTCCTTGATGATGTCGTTGACCTGCAGGACTTCAGGGCGCACATCAGTGCGTCGGGCAAAGCCGAGCAGCCGATGGGTGATGGCTTTGCATCTCGCGATGCTCTGGTTGATTACCGTCAGGCAGTTCTGGATCGTTTCCTTGTGTTCAAAATCGCCGGATAGAGGCAGGAGATCTTCGATCAGCCCTGTCTTCTGATGAATGATGGCCAGCGGGTTATTTATCTCGTGCCCGACCCCGGCAGCGAGCCGGCCGATAGAGGCCAGCTTATCCGTATGTTCCGCCTCCTTCAGCATGTTCAGCTGGGTCTCCTCGGCCTTGCGGATAAGGTTGGTGAGGATGCCTGCCAGGATGTAGACAATGAGAAAACTGATCGCCAGGCAGACCGCAATCGTGATGAAGAGCTTGGTTCGAAACCGTAACCAGTGCTCGTGGTGAATGTAGCGTTTTTTCACGAGAACCAGGAACCAGGGCGTGTTGTTCACCCGCTCTATTATCTGGGAGACGTTTTCCTCCTCGCCGGTAACAAGGCCGCGAACGCCCGGCGTCACCTCGAAATCAACGCGAGTGAGCATCTGGCCGTAAAAGCGGGACCTTGTCTGGAGCGTACCCTGGTTGTCTACAAGGAAAAGATCGTCAGAGGCATTTGTTTTTATGGTGTCTATGAAATTCTGCAGGGTGAGAGCATCTATGGTTGCCCTGAGCACCCACATCTCTCCTGTCAGGGGGTCCAGGTTGTTGACCGCGATGGAAAAATGGGGAACCTTTCGGTATCCGGTGTAAACCCCGCTGATATAGACGCCCCGGTCTGAAACCTCATCGAACCAGTTCTCATGAGAATAATCGGTACCCTTGAGATCGTAGGGCCCCCAGTAACCCTGCTGTATTCCTCTATGGTCGATGACGCCCAGATCTGCGAAAAAAGGGTATTCCCGCTTGAGCCTGATAAAAAGTTGCTCCAGGTTGTCGTTGATCGTCAATTCCTTGTAGCGATCCCTTCGGGCGGTAAACTTTACCACGGAGGTGAGATTGGCAATGAGCGCTTCAATTGATTTCACCTTGCCGTCGAGCTGCCATTGCAGCTGATCGAGTTCTTCTTTCTGGAGAAGATCCTTGTAATAGTAGTATCCCAGTCCTGCAACGTTCAATACCGGGCCGACGATGATAATCGTTATCATGAAGATGAGTATCAGTCGAAACTGGCCATAATTTCTCATGTTAAGGCCTATGTCGATTGAACTCTTCAGGGCCTTCGGTATTATTTTGTCGCTATAGCCGGCAGGTGCTTTCATAGGGATAGATGTTCATCGTCCTGGTTGACAAGAATTTCGCCCTGACTCAAGGTTCCGGAGATTGTTCTGTCGATTACGGTCCGCCAGTCTCCAATAACCGCATCAAGTATTTTTACCTTTTTCCAGGCCAGAAAATTGTAATGCAGCTCTTCTATTCCTCCACAGACGAGGTCGGTGATGTTTTCCTTGACGACCATCTGGCATAATTCCTCTTCTGACGGCCGTTCCATTATAATGGTCCTGGGCCTGCCGATTATGGCATTGTTGTCAAAGCGAACAATGAGTATTTCCGTGGCAAGATCAAATCGAGGCGCGACATAATCTCCCTGTACCGGTATAAGCAGTTTTCTCATGCCGGGCTCCCCGCTATTTCAACAGGCCGTATTCTTTCATCTTTCGCCATAATTTCATGCGTCCCCAGCCCAGGCTTGCGGCACTGTTCGCCCTGTTTCCTCCGTATTCTTTCAGGCAGTCGATAATCATCCGGCGTTCAATATCGTGCCAGCTTTCGTTACCGTCCCCGCTTCCGGCATCATGTTCCCGGACGGCGGCTCTGCCCGCCGCTGCACTTTGTTCGGGTTCCGGTTCAATACTGGTTCTCTGGTTATCCTGTACCTGACTTTCAAACATATAAGGGGGCAAATGGTCCCGGTTTATCTTTTTCCTTTTGCAGATATTGGCAGCATATTCGACGATATTACTCAGCTCCCTGATATTACCCGGATAGTGATAATCGAGCAGGGTCTGCATGGTGCCCGGCGTAAAGCCAACGATGGTCTTGTTGAGCGCCCGGGTATATTTTTCCAGGAAATGATCGAGCAGGTAACGGATATCCCCCTCCCGTTCGCGTAGCGGCGGCAGATGAACATGCAGCACATTGAGACGGTAAAAGAGATCTTCCCGGAATTTGTTTTTCCGTACCTGGTCTCTCAGGGGGCGGTGCGTCGCCACAATGATCCTGACATCAACACTGATGCTCTGCTCTCCACCGACCGGGATAAACTTTCTGTCATCCAGCACCGATAAGAGTTTTACCTGCAGGGAAAGAGGCATGTCACCGATTTCGGTAAGAAAGAGTGTGCCCTTATCGGCCATCTTGAACATTCCCGGCTTGTGCCTGGTCGCTCCGGTAAACGCCCCTTTTTCATGGCCGAAGAGTTCCGATTCGAGAAGGCCGATAGGCAGTGCGCCGCAGTTGATCTTGATGAAAGGAAATCCGGCCCGCGATGATTTTTGGTGGATGACCTCGGCAATCTTGTCTTTGCCGGTGCCTGTTTCTCCGGTTATCAGGACCGACGCGTCCGTATGTGCCATCAGCGGGATCATGTCAAATACGCTCTGCATCTTGGGGCTGTAGCCGATTATTTCAACAGAAGTAAAATCCCTGAGTCCCGCCTTGTTCTCCGCTTCCCGCGCGGAGATGTCCTCCACCGTCACTATCAGGCCGCAGCGGCTGCCCTTTTCATCATCAAGAGCCGACACGGTGTATTGCACCGGGATTTTCCGTCGATAGCAATTCAGGATATCTCCCTTTACAGAAACATTCTCCCCGGTGTGCAGCACCTGGCTGTAGAGCTGCCCCCGCGTATTTCCGGTGTCACTGCGGATGACGAGTTCTCCGTGAAGTCCTAACACCTTTACCATGGCATAGCCGGTCATCGCTTCCATCAACCGGTTCATGGTGATGATCCTGCAGGAGGTATCGAGAACCATGACCGGGCATGGCATTCCCTCCAGCAAAAAAGCGATATCTGGTTGAAAAGATGATTTCATCATGTTCCCGGATCTTCTTACTGGCTATGCTTCACGAATTACACATTGAACGGCTTACTGTCATAAGTTGTCAATTTGTCAATAGTAACGCAACCACCATGGGTTCGTCCTTTTTTTCTTTGGAGGCGAGCAATGCTGGGGCTCTGTCATCAATCTCCGCAGGTTTAGTGCAGCACCGCCGGCACCTTGGTGGCCATGCCCATCAGTGGCCATATGACGGTCACCGCCAGCCAGGTCACCGCCATGAGCATGATGCTTGCCGGAATCCCGAACATCACGAACTCACCCGGGGTGAACTGCCGCGAGTTGTAAGCGATGGCATTGGGTGCAGCGCCGACGAGCAGAATAAACGGCATGCCTGCCGTAATCAATGATGAGAACAGGATTACCTCGCCGCTCACGCCCAGGTATGGCGCGATAACCAGGGCGACCGGCAGGGAGATGGCGATAGCGGCGACGTTCATGATGAAGTTTGTCATGACCATCACGAAAAATGCCATGCCGAGCACGAAGATGATGCCGGGTGCGTTCTTGAACAGTTGCAGCCAGTTGACGGCCAGCCACTTGGCTGCCCCTGTGTCCCAGAGACAGAAGCCGATGGACATG
>JAHEMX010000432.1 GCA_024643445.1 Desulfobulbaceae bacterium
TTGTCGAGCGCACGGGTCATGTGCGGCCGGGCGATATCGTGCTGCTGAAAACCGGCTGGGACCTTCTCATGGATTGCACGACCAGAAACTACTGGCTTCAAGCGCCCTATCTCAGTCGGGATGCTGTTCAATACCTGTCTGAACTGCCGATCAAGGCCGTTGGTTTTGATTTTCCGCAAGACTATGTTATCAGGGAAATTCCTGATCGACACCCTGCCGCCGCCGAGATGCCGACCCACGATCTCCTCTTGCGACGGGGGATTCTGCTGATTGAGTATTTATGCAATATGCATCGTATCGTGGGCGAGCGCATCGTGATTTACGCCCTGCCTTTAAAAATCGCCGGGGCGGAAGGAGCGTGTGCACGGGTTGTCGCGGTGGAAATGTGACCTGGTCATGGTAAAAAAGACCCGGTCTGTTTATACGATCCAAGGGGAGATAAAGAGAAGCGTATGGGAGCGACTGAAACAGTACTGGCATCGCCTGAGCTGGAAAACTCTGTATTTTTGAGCCTGCTGAGGCTTGCATTTGACAAGGCGGGTTCTCACCTGCTGGAAACAAAGGGACAGGAGCATGTCATCAATATTCTGAGCGGAACATGTGCTCTGCACCTGCAGCTTGCTGATGGCAGGCGGATGACGATCGAGTCCGCCGGGAACAGGGAGGACATCTTCAGCGGCAACCCCGAAATGGTCTATATACCGATTCATTGCCGATACGAGATCGTTTGCCAGAAGTTCCCGTTTGATGCGGTAATCTATATGGCGCCGACCAACGAGTCTGCCCCTGTTGCGCATGTGAAACCGGACCAGGTCAGGATGTTGAACAGTGGTAAATCAGATTGGCAGCGCAAGGTGTTTATCGGCATGGGAGAGGATGGTCCGGCAACACGGATGATTCTGGGAGAAACCGAAAGTCCGCCGGGGAACTGGTCGGGATTTCCGCCGCACCGGCATACCAAGCCTGATCTGCCCCGCGAGGCAAAGCTTGAAGAGTTGTACTATTTTAATTTCAGTCCGCCGTCCGGCTTCATTATCGGAGGCATATACGATGCACCGGAGGCCAAGGAAGACGCGCGCTTACAGTTGTTTCGCCACGGGCAGGTTTTCGGTGTGTCATGGGGCTACCACTTCCTCGCTCCCTGTCCGGGCTACCGGGTTCGCTACACCTGGGCGCTGGGAGGCCATGAAAAGGTGTTTGGCGCCTGGCTTGACGATTCCGAACTGGCCTGGCTGCACAATAGTTAACCCTGAGCAGGAGGATAACGATGTCGGTACTGGTAACTGGCGGTTTCGGACATATCGGGTCATGGGTGTGCCACGATTTGCTTAAAAGAGGACACCGCGTCATTGTTGCCGATCGCTTGCGAAGAGATATCAGCTATCTGCAGGATCCGGAAGACAGGATAACCCATATCCCGGTTGATGTCCTGGACCAGGCTTCTCTCTATGAGCTGTTTCTGCAGCAGAAAGATACCATCGAAGGGGTCATACATATCGCCGGCCTGATGGGGGGACCGCTCTTTTCAAAAAAACCGCGTCACCATATCGACATCAACACCATGGGGACGGTGAACATGCTGGAGGTTTGCCGGCTCTTTTCGGTAAACCGTTTTGTCTACATAAGCTCGGGTTCGGTCTATGGCGTTCGCGACAACGTACCGCTGGAGGATGACCCGCTCACCCCGGCCGATGTCTACGGTGCGGCGAAGGCAAGTTCTGAATTCTTCGGGATACAGTACGCGAAGGAGTTCGGCCTCGATTTCAGGGCGATTCGAGTCTATTTTGCCTATGGACCAGGCCGGTTTCCATCCGAGCTCTATCCATTATATAATGCCGTGTTTGGCTGTCTTGCGGGTCAAACAAGGATATCTCTGCCGGCCGGTGCCGACCAGTCAATTGATTATACCTATCTGAAGGACATCGCCCGGGCGATCTGCCTGCTGTATGAAAAACCCGAAGTCAACTATCGCCAGTACAATGTCTCAAGCGGTGTCTGCCATGAGATACCCGAGCTGATAAGGACCATAGCTGATTGTGTAGGGGTGAGCGTCGAGCTCTCCATCGGTCCCGGTAGGATTATGCCGCGGGGGCCAAGCATCGACAGTACCCGCCTGAGAGGTGAACTCGGTTTTTCGCCTGAATATGATATTGCCAAAGGTGTAACCGAATACGCCGCATGGATCAGACAGATGAAAAAAGCGGGGTGATTCCTTGACAAACCTGCCTTTAATTTTGGGCTCGTACAGAAGAGGAAGAGGCGTGGGAGAGGACCGTGCCGTCGGGTAGCGGCGCTGAATTGGCTGGCGGAAAAGGACATGGCGGTATGAAAACGGCGATTTGTTTCAGCGCCCTCATTCTTGCCGCTAACCTGCTCTGGTTTCAAAGTCATTTTTATCTTTCAATCATTTTTGCTTTTCTACTGATACAACTCGCCGCTGCTCCGCCACATCTATCCTCTCTGTTCTGGTTTTCGCTTGTCGGCGTCCTGAACAGTTTCACCTCGGCGGCCGCTCCGGTTCCTTTGATGGTTAGCCTGGCTGTCCAGGTAATCGCTTTATTCGGCTTCAATACCGTCAGATCAAGGTTATCGCTCTCGATGATTGGGATGAATGTCTTGTTGCTCGCGCTGAGCGTTTTCCTCATGGTCAGCCCGGAAGCTGCAGAGCATTGCGGTTCCCGGGAATAGGGGCGTTTTTATGGCTGCTGCTCAAGGCTTTCAGTTGGCCGACAGAGTTCCTCGGCATTATCTGTCTCTGGATCATCCCCGTTGCAATCGTCATGCGGGCGCACCGGGCCTAGACTATCCGGGGGGTACAGTGCCTGGCTGCCTGTCTCTGTCGGGACAGGGGAAGCCTCGCCATCTTCGGCTTTCTGCTGTGGGTCGGCATCTCGGTTGCAGCGATTGCCTATGTCCGGGGAAACCTGTCACTTTTCTCATCCAGGTATCTGTTCTTCTATGGTTTTACGCTTTTTTTCGTCCCCTTCGTGCTCTTCCTGATTTTTATCGACGGCAGCCGTAAATTAAGGATCGTCGGATGATTTTCAGGATTGCTGATTATCGCCTTCTGTTTTCTTTTCATCGGGTTGTCGATACGGGTAGGCAAGGAGTTGAGAAGGACTATGGAGTACAAAAAAACATGGAGATTCTCAAGCATAACCTGATCACATCCCTGCAGCAGGAAAGTCTGGAGATCCTTTATGAACAGCAGAAGATCAACCGCATCTACTGCGGGCATCCGGATCCGGGCATGGTGTTTGACATTATGCGCACTGAGTCCCTCAGGGAAAAACTCCTGTGGATCCTGGAAGAGCTGAGACAGCAAGGTTCCCCGTCGAAAAGATGAGACCGGGCAGAGCGTTGCACAACGGGTGTACGGAAGAGAACAGCAGGGGGGATAAACGCAAAAACCCCCGTAACCGGTTTATCCGGTAACGGGGGTTTTAAAAGGAATTCGGCGGCGACCTACTCTCCCACACAGTTGCCCATGCAGTACCATCGGCGCTGAGAAGCTTAACGACCGTGTTCGGAATGGGAACGGGTGGGACCTTCTCGCTATGACCGCCGAAAAACTTGTTATATCTTTCAGATCATGAATATATCCACCGGGCAGGCTGACATCGCCCGCTTCGGGGATAAGAATCTCTATGAACTTCTCCCGACAAAACCAGAGAGAAGTTCAAGAGTTTCTCAATAATCGAATAGTAGAGCAGACTAACAGCAGCTTAATCAGGAAAAATATGGATAAGCCGCACGGCACATTAGTATCGGTAAGCTCCGCGTGTTACCACG
>JAHEMX010000033.1 GCA_024643445.1 Desulfobulbaceae bacterium
GAGCAAGACATGGTGCAAGGGGTGACATGCGCAGGATGGCATGTTCGTTGTCGGTAACCCTGATCGTCTCCACCCTTCCCCTGATACTCAGGGCTGATGAAAGAAATGCGTCAAGATTTGTGCCTCTTGGCGGATCTATCTCGGCAATCAAGTGGGTCGAGCTGGGGGAATAACTGCTGGTAGTGGCTTCCATCGAACCTCCTCTCGTTAGCTTGTCCTGCTTCTGGAAGTAGTTCAAAACAAGTGCTTTAATCGTACCATCACGCAAACGATCCCGGCAGCAAGCGTCGGGCTGTCTGCCCGGATGTCATAAAAACTCATTTTGGCGGTGGAAGACAACATCCTATCCACCTGGAACAAAAGAATAAAAAGACTGCGCACTGTCGACGATCACCAAGCACCAACCCCTCTTTGTATGGCAAAGGGCAACTGCTGGTCGTACTTTATGTACATCACCGGGAACGTGTCCGGGTGAGTGAAAACGTCCAACAAAGCGAGAGAGAAGGCTTGCGGTGTTCCCGCCGGCAAACAGATGGCGGGGTAACAAGCCGGTATAAAAAACATCCCACCAGTTCAGCTCTTAACGTCCCGTACAAGAACAGTCTGGCGGGTATGGGAAAAAAGCACAGTTCAAATATTGTGAAACTAATCTTAAGTTGTCGTTATATTACTTTTATATCGGGGGGTTTGTCAATCATCTAAATCTCATTTTTTCGACTGACAAGCAGTCTCGCCCGAGTGCCCCCCTTGCCGGCTGATCATGGCTCCTGCTCCGTGCAGATGCAAACGGAGAAAGCAGGTGTTTTTCGTAAAACAGGCAAAATTCACGAGCCGCGGGAACCTCTTGACCTAGGTCAAAGCCAAGGAGATGCTGATGCATTATTGTGGAGCGAAACAGGGAATAAGCCATGACCGGTACTCAACGGCAGGCTCAACACTCAGAAAGGGGATTATGCCATGAAATGTCCCGGACAGGATATGCAGTATTGGGATGCCGACGCGATCTTTGACGTCAATTGCCCGGAATGCGGTAAACTGGTTGAATTCTATAAAGATGATACCACCCGCACCTGCAAAGGGTGCGGACACCGTTTCGTCAATCCGAAGATGGATTTCGGTTGCGCTGCCTACTGCAAGTATGCAGAACAGTGCATCGGTACCCTGCCAGAAGAGTTTATCGGGTCGCAGGACAATCTGCTCAAGGACAAGGTTGCCGTGGAGATGAAACGCTACTATAAGACCGACTTCAAACGAATCGGCCATGTATCGCGGGTAGCGCGTTATGCCGAGAAAATAGGAAAAGACGAGGGAACGAATCTTGCCGTCATCCTCTGTGCCGCCTATCTCCATAACATCGGCGGTGACGAGGCAAGCGTTCAACACGACAGTGCCGATCTCGAACTGATCAGAAAAAAAAGCCTGGAAATCGCCTCGGCAGTTCTTGCAAAACTGGGAGCAAAGGAAGCGGTGCGGGACGAGGTCTGCGCACTCTTATCCGATCATGAGGCCAATAACTGTTCTGAAAGCAATACGCTCAATGACGCGCTGCTCCTGGCCCGTCTCGAAGATCAGAACAAGGAAGGAGGGCTCTCCCCCGAGCGAATTGAAGAGACCATCAATACCGGATTTCTCACCGAAAGCGGCCGGCGGCTCGCCAGGGCGAACCTCACCCACCTGCGAACAGTTTAGGAACAAAGTCCTTTGCCCATCTGCAGAAAGTCTAAGCCCGGTTTCCCTGCTGCGACACAAAAACATTGTCTCAGTTGCATCAGCCCGCCTATTTCATGAACATTTTCTATCATTGATGCGATGGTGTACCGAATACAAAACAAATCCTGTAATGCTATCGAACACGGTGTTTAATTATTATGATTTTAAATAATTAAATCTTTTATGTAAGAATGTTCATGAAATTTTTGGGTTAGTGTGCTAGTTGAGATGTCAGATTCTGCCGGCAATAAGCCTGGCGGAAAGCATAACCGTTTTATATCACCACAGCTGCTAACGGGGAGACAGCCATGAGCATTCTTACAGGCAAAACGATCGGCTTTATCGGCCTTGGCCTTATGGGTAGACCAATGTGCCGCAACCTGATGCAGGCAGGAGCCAGCATGGTTGTTACCAATCGTTCAGAAAAACCGCGGCTGGAAATGTCTGCGGAGGGGGCTGCTGCCGTTGCGACTCCCGCCGAAGTGGCCGGCATGGCCGACATTATTGTAATCATGGTTTCAGACACCGCCGCCGTCGAGGCTGTCATTTCCGGGGGTGACGGTATTCTCGGCAGCCTGAGAGCGGGGACGCTTGTCATCGATATGGGAACCACTGCTGTTCCCGCAACCAGGGAGTTTGCCGCCAGGATCGAGGAAAAGGGAGGCCTTTACGTCGATGCACCGGTATCAGGCGGAGACATCGGCGCCAAATCCGGAAACCTGACCATCATGGCCGGCGGCTCCGACGAAGCCTTCGGGCAGGCCTTGCCGATTCTAAAGGTCCTCGGGGAACGCATCACCCATGTCGGCGCAACCGGTGCCGGACAGGTTGCCAAGGCGGCCAACCAGGTTATCGTGGGACTCAACATTGGTGCCGCTGCAGAAGCGCTGGCGCTGGCCAAAGCAGCCGGTGTTGATCCGGGCAAGGTGAGGGAGGCGCTCAAGGGAGGGTTTGCCGACTCCCGGATCCTGGAAGTACATGGGCAGCGCATGGTCGATAATGTTTTCATACCCGGCGCCAGGTGCACCATTCAGCGCAAGGATATGCATCAGGCCCTGGAGCTTGCCGCCAGTCTTGGTGTGGAGATGCCGGCCACGGCGCTTTCCCGGGATCTCTACGATCGTCTCATCGCCTCCGGCGGTGCGGATCTTGATCATGCCGCCCTGTTCACCTTGTTTGACAAGAGCCGCACCTGAGAGTGACTTTGCGCCGAGGCTTAACGCTGGTCCCGGAAGCCCTGGATAGAGAGTCTGGAGCCCGGCAGCTCAGGCCAGGTGAGGCTTAACAGGGGGAGCCTAGGGAGTAAAGACCCGCAACTCTGCCGATTTGATGAATTGCGGATCGAGTATGACCTCCGCTTCCCGGCTTTGCTTCAGGCGAATAAGGACATTGTTCCTGGTGATATCGACCTCGAATATTTCCCCTCCGCCCACGGGGTCCTTCCAGCGCTCGGCATACCACTCGGCGGTCTGCCGGTCAGCAGACCAGCTCAGGCTTCTCCGGCTTCCCATTATCGCGCCACGGTAGACGGTGGCAGCGTCGAAGCTGACTGGATCACCGAGTCCATATAATTGTTCGGCGTCACACGCTTCGAACAGATTGCCCCACAGTCCAACATCGCCGGCTGACAGAAAGGGGCCATGCTGCCGGCAATATAACTGGAGCACCGCTTCCTCGAGCCTGCCGTTTTCCTTGAACAGACGCTGATTATTCAACAGGAACTGAAGATGATCCTTTTTGTGCAGTTTCAGCATCGCCTTCAGCGGGTCAGTCTCCCGGTCAATGTTGTTTTTCAGAAGCTCGAGCTTTATCATCATCTGCCGCTCGTGCCGCTCCTGCATCATGGCATTGTCAAATGCACCGGTAAAGGTATCGGGTAGGTGGAGAAAAGCAATGTTCTTGATATTCCATTTCATCTTGATTCCTGCCTTGATGGTTGGCAACCGTTTCAGGTTGTTGGTTCAGCGCTTTCTACTGCTGCAAACAATGAGGATAAGCATAAACCGCGCACTCTGCACACCCCAGTTATAAATGGTTGACAAAAATGATACAATGCCCGTATTAGGCTACAATCAACAGAGGTCAGAACAAGGCTTGATCGATGCGGTCATTCCTCTACGCAGGAGAAAATAACAATGTATAATATTCTCGTATTCGGCCTGAGAGATATCTACGAAGAACTCGTGGAAAACTTCGTATCCTTACCCTGTACCTTCATTCATATCCATTCTGCTGCTGAATTCTACTCATCGGCCTTCAGCCGTCTCTTCGACGCCTGGATCCTCGATACCGCGCATTCCGAGACGCCTGAACTTGGACTGCCCGATCTGCTGCGCACCCATCAGATACCCCATATGTTCCTTTTTTCAGAACCTATTGCGGATATTGCTCCAGAAAAAGCGACCATTATCGAAAAAGGTGAACTGCATAAATGCGTAGAGGTCTTTTCGCAGCTCATGCATAACCGGCGGGAACAGAATCGCGAGAAGTATCTTGCCGGCTTTTTCCAGGATCAGCCGGGTATCGAAGCGATTATCACGAAAAGTCGCACCATGGAGCGGCTTCTGGATCTGGTCAAGGACATTGCCCCAACCGATTCGCCGATTTTCATGCAAGGGGAAACCGGGACAGGGAAAGAGCTTCTCGCCACCATCTTTCATAATGAATCCCGTCGCCGGGCAGGGCCCTTCATGGCCGTAAACTGCGGAGCACTGCCTGACAGCCTGCTTGAATCGGAACTGTTTGGCTTTGAAAAGGGTGCCTTCTCCGGAGCCGATCACCGGCATATCGGCAAGATTGAACATTCTTCCGGTGGCACCCTTTTTCTGGACGAGATTGAATCGATGTCTCCTGCCATGCAGATCAGGTTGCTGCGGGTCCTTCAGGAAAAATCCCTTCAGAGACTTGGAGGGAACCAGGAGATACATACCGATTTCAGGGTAATAGGTGCCACGAACACTGATCCGCTGGAATTACTGAAATCGGGCCAGCTTCGCTCAGACCTTTACTACCGGCTTTCGGTGTTTCAGATTCACGTTCCGCCTCTGCGCGACCGGTTGGAAGATATTCCCCTGCTGGTCCAGCACTTTGTAAACAGAAAAAGGAAAAATGGCAGGGAATATGTGAAAGGAGTTGACGAGCAGGCCATGCATATTCTTCTCTCCGTACCCTGGTTCGGAAATATACGGGAGTTACAGAATGTAATCGAACGAGCGGTGATGCTCGCCAGTAAAGAAATCATCACCGCTGACCTGATACAGATACCAAGCAACCCTTTCCCTGATGCGGTAATGGATACGGCACATTTCAGCGACCAGGCATTTCGGCCGGGTACAACGCTGAAATCATACAAACATCTGCTCCACCAGTCGGCAGAGAGGAAATATCTGGCAGAGTTGCTGGAATACACCGGCGGGAGGATTGGTGAATCCGCCCAATTCGCCGGATTGACGCCAAGAGCCCTCTATAACAAGATGAAAATTCACGGGCTGAGAAAAGAAGATTTCAAGAAATCGGAATAAAATATTTAAATCGGAAATCTCAGCCAAACGCTGAATAATTCAAAGCGACAGGGTCCATTCTTTTTTCAGTGCACTTTTTTCGGAATATCCCCGACCACGCCAACATTCACTGCAGCACCCGATCTTTTCTCAAAAAAACTTTTATTATCAGCAACATAAACAGGCAAGAAAATCTGGCATGTTTGTTGGAGGAAGAAACCCGGATACTTTGGATCAATTCACACGAATCCTGAAGGAGATTACAATGGGCACATTCAACAAACATCTTGGTGACGGAGAACGATTCGGAAAATGTGAAATCTGCCTGGAACATATTCCGGTTGAATACTATTTCAACAAGGGTGATTCCCTGGTCTGCTATGAATGTGGCACCGAATACGTTCTCTCCTCCAAAAATCCGGTAAAACTTACCATGTCGGAGGCAAGGTATGATCCCGATGACTATTCCGGTGACTTTCTTTTCGAGGATTAGCCAGGCAGCCGCCGGGCCTGAACACATCCGGGGACAATCCTGGCGTTTCTCGTTCCTGTAGTTTTTCAGCAGGGCAGAGCGCAACAGCCAGACAAGCAAAAAGGCCGGGGTATCGATACCCCGGCCCCTGAATTTATTTTTCCACCAACAAAGGCACGGAGCCGCAAATGCCGTTTCTGGTCTGCAGCATAGCGATCAGAAGGCCGGCAGTCCTCTTCTCCTATCGCCCGATATTACCCCACGGCATTCAATTTTAATCGCCCCCTGCGCGTCGGTTCGTCAGCTGGTGACAGCCCTCCAATCAGCGGCCATGTTTGATAGTTAGATGACTTTTTCTCGATTTTTTATTACAGCTTCAGCCTGAGCTTGTAAGATCACCGTTTCAGGTCATATACTTTTCTTCAGGACTTGTTATGGATACAAATTTCCAGCCGGTGCTGTCTATAAACGACTTGTCAAAATCCTTTGATGACACGGTCGCCATCGATCATTTCAACCTGGCTATCTCGCAGGGTGAGTTCATCACCCTGCTTGGCCCCTCGGGCTGCGGGAAGACCACCCTTCTCCGCCTCATCGCCGGTTTTGAAAAACCGGATCGCGGTACGATCTTCCTGGATGGGGTGAGTATCATTCCCCTGCCTCCTGAAAAGCGCAAAGTCAACACCGTTTTTCAGAGCTATGCCCTGTTCCCCCATATGACCGTCTTCGAGAATATCGCCTTTGGTCTGAGATTAAGAAACGTCAGCTCCCAGGAACTCAAGGAGACTGTAGGCGCTGCCCTCGAACAGACGAAACTGGCCTCCTTCGCCGGCAGAATGCCCTCCCAGCTTTCGGGTGGGCAGCAGCAAAGGGTGGCAATTGCCAGAGCCATCGTCAACAAGCCGCGGGTACTGCTTCTCGATGAACCCCTCTCGGCCCTGGATGCTCGGCTGCGATCGGAAATGCAGGTGGAATTGAAGCGGCTGCAGCGGGAACTCAACATCACCACCATCCTGGTCACCCACGAGCAGGATGAAGCACTTTCTCTTTCGGACCGCGTGGTCGTGATGAACGAGGGGGAAATTGCCCAGATCGGCACCCCGCGTGAGATATACGAGGAGCCAAGCAGCCTTTACGTCGCACGGTTCATCGGCGATATCAACCTGCTGCCGGCAACGATTGAGGGAAGAAATGTTGGCGATACGCTCGGCGCGACCATGCTCGGGCAGCAAATCAGCCTTAACTCATCACTGGATTTCTCACCCGGCACAAAAGTGCAAATCCTGCTACGGCCTGAAGATATACGCCTTGATCGGGATATTCAGGAAGATATGCCGAGGTTTTCCGGAACAATAGTTGAGCGCAGATATCGAGGGGCAACCCTTGACACGACTATCCAGCTTGATCATGGCCCGACAATTCAGGCCTGTGAGTTCTTTGATGAAAATGACCCTGATTTCGATTATCAAATCGGGGAGCGAGTCGAGGTTTCCTGGGTGCGCGGCTGGGAGGTCATACTGCCCGATGAAGAATAAGGTACAACTATTCAGTATCAGCCTCATTTCAGGCTGGGTCATGCTGTTCGGGGGTGCCCCGCTTCTGCTGTTGTTGATCACCAGTTTTCTCAAGCAGCATCCGGAAAAATTCTACCAGTTTTCGTTCTCTGTGCAGTCTTATTTTCAGCTCATTGACCCAGCATACCTGGATATTTTCCTCCGCTCGGTCCGCCTTGCCGGCCTGACGATGCTGTTTTGCCTTATCTTCGGATACCCCTTTGCCTGGTTCACCGGCCGGCTTCAACAGCACTTTCGCGCCGCGATGCTCATTATGCTGATGATACCATTCTGGACGAATTCTCTGGTCAGAACCTATGCCGTCCGCATGATTCTCGGGACCCACGGCCTGCTCAACAAGGCCCTGCTTGCCGTTGGCATCACCGAGAGTCCGATCAGGTTCATGTATACCGATAGTGCCGTTGTTCTGGGACTCATTTACCTGATGCTGCCTTTTATGATTCTGCCGCTCTACGCCAATATAGAAAAATTCGATTATCGGCTGGTTGAGGCAGCCAGGGACCTTGGGGCGGGGCCGCTGCAAACCTTCAGCTCCGTTGTTTTCCCATTGACGCTGCCGGGCATTCTGGCCGGCTGCATTATGGTCTTCGTGCCGACCATGGGTCTCTTTTATGTCGCCACCCTGCTTGGCGGAGCCAGGAATCTGCTGGTCGGGAACCTGATACAGCACCAGTTCCTGGTCAGCCATAACTGGCCCCTGGGATCAGCCATGAGCGTTATTCTCATTCTCATGATGGCAGCAATGCTTGCGCTCTACTGGCTCGTCCTGCGCAGGTTCAGCGCCAGGGGGCAGGTGTATCATGCATAAATCATTGCTCCTCTATTTCGCCACCATCTTTATTTTTCTCTACCTGCCAATCGGCGTGCTGGTTCTCAACTCCTTTAACCTTAATCGGTACGGCATGCACTGGGATGGATTCACCCTGCAGTGGTTTAGCGCCATGGTGCGTAACCACGGCCTGATGGAGGCCGCCAGGAACTCCCTTCTGGTCGCCTTAAGCAGTGCCAGTCTCGCCACCTTTATCGGGGCTCTCGGGGCGGTTGGCATGTATCTTTATCGCTTCAAAGGCCAGCAGATTCTCAAGGGAACCTTGCTTTCGATGCTGATGATACCGGACATCATCCTGGCGATCGCCTTTCTCGTATTGTTCATCCTGCTCGGCGTCTCGCTCGGTTTCTGGTCGCTGCTGCTCGCTCACATCACCTTTTGTCTGCCCTTTGCGGTGATGACCGTTTTTGCCAGGCTCCAGGGATTCGATCCATTCCTGCTCGACGCAGCCAGGGATCTCGGTGCATCGGAGAGCCAGGTCCTGAGCCGAATCGTCCTGCCCCTCCTCCGGCCGGCGCTGCTTGCCAGCTGGCTGCTGAGTTTTACCCTTTCACTCGATGACGTTATTGTCAGTTCTTTTGTTACCGGCCCGTCCTTTGACGTATTGCCCCTGAAAATATTCTCAATGGTCAAGGTAGGCGTAAAACCGGAAGTCAATGCGCTGGCCACACTGATGATCGGTGTCTCCATCGTGTTCGTTATCATCAGTCAGTCATTAATCAAGGAGAAGAAGCGATGACGAGTAAGATAATGACCGTGTTTACCTTCGCGATACTGGTCCTGCAGCCTTTTTCAGGCGCTGCCGCAGAAAAAGTCTATGTCTACAACTGGACGGAATACATACCGGAAGCGGTACTGGAGCAATTTACCGAAGAGACCGGCATCAAGGTGATCTACACGACCTATGACAGTAACGAGACGATGTATGCAAAACTCAAGCTGATCCAGGGGGAGGGGTATGATCTCGTTTTTCCATCCACTTATTTTGTCAGCAAGATGAGCAGGGAAGGCATGCTTCAACCTATCGATCAGGCGCTCATCCCCAACATGAAAGAGCTGGACCCGTCGGTAATGGACAAACCGTTTGACCCCGGCAACCGCTACTCCGTTCCTTACATGTGGGGGTCAACCGGCATCGCCGTTAATACCGATGTCATTCCCGTCAAGAACGTCACTTCATGGAAAGATCTGTGGAACAAGGAATACAAGGATCAGCTGCTGTTGCAGGATGACATGCGCGAGGTCTTTCACATGGCGCTGAAAATAAAGGGCTACAGCAGTAATAGCCGCACCCCCCGGGAAATAGAGGAAGCATATCAGCTCCTCAAGGAATTGATGCCCAATGTCCTGCTGTTCAACAGCGACTCGCCTCGCCTGCCCTACCTGGCCGGCGAGGTAAATGTCGGCATGATCTGGAACGGCGAGGCCTGGATGGCCCAGCAGGAAAACCCGGCAATTGCCTACGTCTACCCGTCAGAAGGCGCCAATTTCTGGGCTGACAGTTTCGTTATCCCGGCAGGGGCGAAAAATAGAGAAAACGCGCATAAATTCATCAACTTCATGCTGCGGCCCGATATCGCCAAAATCTGTGTCGAGGAGAACGGTTTTGCCACGCCGGTCTTAAAGGCACTGCCATTGCTCTCAGAAGATGTCCGCAAGAGTGAAACCATTTTCCCCCCGGCCGCTATAGTCAAAGCGGGAGAATTTCAGACCGATGTCGGAGATGCACTTCCTGTCTACCAGATGTATTGGGAAAAGCTCCGGTCCGGTAATTAGCTGAAGAAAAATAGGGGGACAGTATACTTAATTCTTGTCAGGTTTAATCGCATACGCCCATTAACAAAGAATTGCCCGGGTGAAAGAAAACGGTTGTCCCCGGGAATTAAGTATACTGTCCCCCTATTCTCTTGGCGCAAGAGCGATTATGCTTTTTACCGTCTTATTTCAAACTTAAAAATAACTCGATCCATCCCAGCAATGGGTACACAACTGTTCCTTGGGGAGTCCGATGGCTTCAACAAGGTCATCCAACCGCTGGTATTTCAAGGTGGTGAGTTTCAACCGTTCTCGAATCTTGTCAATCATCATGAGATTTTTTTCCGAGCCGCATCGGGCATATTCAGGAAGAGATGTTTCGTTGTCGCCTTCGGCATCATAGATAACCTTTCGGCCGGCAAGATCGAGTGTGGATCGGGAGGTTGAAAAATTCAGGAACTCACAGGGGTAAACAAGAGTGGGGCAGGCGGGCCGCATATGGACTTCTTCGGCGCCATATTCAAACAGAATTTCGATATTATCCTTTAACTGGGTGCCGCGGACGATTGAATCTTCGCAGAAAAGCATCCGTTGCCCGGTGATCAGTTTTTTGATGGGAATCAGTTTCATCTTTGCCACCAGGTCCCGAACATTCTGATTCTGGGGCATAAAACTGCGGGGCCAGGTGGGGGTGTATTTAACAAAGGGCCGACGATACGGCAGACCGCGGGCGTTGGCATACCCGATAGCGTGACCGATGCCGGAATCCGGAATGCCTCCCACAAAATCAACGGAAACGTTGTCATTCCTGGCCAGACAGGCTCCACAACGGTTACGGACATCCTCGACATTGATGCCCTCATATTCCGTTGCCGGGTAGCCGTAGTAGACCCAAAGGAAGGAGCAGACCTGCATCTTTTTACCGGCGGCGATTATCTGCTCATACCCATCAGGAGTGATCAGTCCGATTTCACCGGCTCCGAGAAAGCGAACCGCATCGTAGCCAAGATTTGGAAATGCGCACGATTCTGACGCAGCCGCCAAGTATCCGTCCTTTTCCCCGATACAGACAGGTGTTCTACCAAGTTTGTCCCTGGCGGCAAAGATGCCTTGATCTGTCAAAAGCAGCAGGGAACAGGAACCTTTGATCTTGGCCTGGGCAATCTGGATGCCCTCAGCGAAAGACTCTCCCTGGCAAATGAGCATGGCTGTCACTTCGGTGGGATTGGCGACGCCTCCGGTGGATTCTGAAAAAAAACTTTTTTGATTGTTGGCAGAGGTGACCAGCTCGTCAATATTAGTAATTTTTCCGACGGTTACGATGGCAAAGGTTCCGAGGTGGGAGCCGATGATGAGGGGTTGGGAATCACAATCGCTGATAACGCCAATACCGGAATTACCATCAAGTTTTGGCAGGTCAATCTCGAATTTTGTTCTGAAATAACTGCTTTCAAGACTGTGAATAGAGCGCTGGAAACCGTCTTTTCCCAGTACCGCCATGCCACCGCGCTTGGTCCCGAGGTGGGAATGATAGTCGGTGCCGTAGAAAATATCATCCACACATCTCTGTTTTGAAACCACACCAAAAAAACCGCCCATAGGATACCCCCGGTTGTTCGCTGTTAACTAGTCGGCGCCACTGCATTGGACAGAAGAGCGCAGGTAACCGGTCTGTGCTCTAAAGAGGGGCTGCCCCCGGCAGGTTTTCTCTGGTCCGTGTGACGCTGTTTAAAGGCCAGGTTCAAGCATCGTACCCACTTTGGAGAACGCAGGCAAGCCCGTTGAAACGGGGAAGGGGAAAGGGGGGGACAGTATACTTATTTTTTGTCAGGTTTCCCGATATACGCCCATCAACAAACGATTACCTGATGTAAAGAATGATCAAAACGACATCCCTGACGCCTGTGACGCCAGCAAGGAACCGTGCCCGTCCCCTAATGAGGTGGAAATAATTTATTCTGTCTGGATTTCACGGTCTGCAAAAACGAGTCCCCGCTATAGCGTTCGAAGGATCCCACTGAAAATCCAGCTTTCTCCAGCGCCTCAGCCGTCCAATGGTTGCAGTTGTGGAAGGCATGGTATGCACCTTTCGCCCGGTATATCTTAAACGCTCCTTTTTTGAACGTCCCCTCTCTTAACTTCTGCCGCTTCAGCTCCTGGTCCAGGGCGAAGCTGTCATTGATAAATTCGAGCATATTGTAGAATCCCTGCCGCGATAAGGTCAGCTCAGCGATATACTCTGGCGCAAAAAACTTATCCGGTTCCGTTGGCGCCGACCAGACCCACAGTCCGGATTCCGTGGGCACAAAAAGAGCCGTGAAGCCCATACCGAAGGTATGTTCTTCCGAGTTGTACCAACCCAGGTCCCCCCAGCCGAATTCCAGATACCGCCAGTCCTCAAAATCATCTCGCAGCACCGGGAGACGGGAACCCACGTGCTCCCGGTTCACGATAATGCCGGTGTGGCTCTCGTAGGCCACAAAGAAGATCGTCACATTATCTGAAGACTGGGGCGATGGAGGGTAGAGATCACTTACCGGCATTGAAGTACAGCCGGTCAACAGGCCGAGCAGGATTGCACCGATGAAGGCGGTAACCGTGCGTTCTGTCATTTCATTGTCTCAAGTCTTCAGAGTAGTGTATAGAAGATTGATTATCAGCTTTTTTTGATCTTATATCATCCCATGTCTTAATCCGGTAATATCATCGGTATATAAAATGGAAGCGGTATTAAGCGCTATTAGATATACGGGGACAGTATACTTAATTCTTATCAGGTTTCTCTCTATACGCCCAATTACAAATGATTGCATGATCGAGAAAGGGAGGCTGTTACCGGGAATTACGTATACTGTCCCTCTGTTATCTCTCTCTTGTATCCCAACAGTTGAACCATAGATGAAGTTTCTTGAAATAAATCGGTAAATAATTCATTATCCCGACTGTGATTAAAAAAGTGATCGCCGCTCCGCCACGATCCACCTACGGGTACCGGACGCCATGAGGTTGATGCCGATACGTTGGAATAACCGCTGGTTTGTGACGATTAAACCTTTAAAGGTCAAGCAAAAAAATGCCTGCCACAGCCTCTATCGGAGAAAAGCTTTGAATAACAAATATTTTCTAATGGTGCTGGTTTATGTCATTATTACTCTTGCAGCCTGCAGCAGCGGCGATGATGGAAAGAGCGGCGGGACATCAGGGGGCAGCGGGGTTGTTACCACAAGCGATGCGACGCCGGCAGCAGCTGAAGAACAGCCCACTGATACTGCGGCACAGCCGGCGGTCACAACCAAGGTTAACGCACCTACGGTGCCTGCATCAGTGTGGCTAGATGCCTTTTCCGACTTCCAATGTACCAGCAACTGGACAAACCGGGACGGTGCCCTTGGCCTGAGTGCCTATTCGGGAAACGGAGAATGCAGTGCCGCGTTTCCTGGAGCGACCGGCACCTATCATGTGAGTTTATCGATTCAAACAGAATATGACGGCCAGTCTGATTATGACCTCTCAATCGACGGCAATGTCATTGCCTCAGGAAGCTATCCTTCCGCCAGTCCTCTCGGCTGCAGCTGCCCTCATGAGACCTGGTGGAAAGATTGCCCAGATCGAGATTTCGATATCAATGCCGGGACACATGTCATACGCAATGGTGCAATAATTAAATTCAGAGGCAGTGAAGATTTCCCCTGCGGGCAGGATCACGGCTCTTATGCGAAATGGCATGGAATACAATTTAACCCGCAATAGCTCGCTGGGGGTAACCTCTTGCTGAGCCTGTTGCGCGTCAGGTGCGGAAAGATTCTCGGGCTCTTATTCGCACTGGCTCATGCTCCCGAAAAGCTTTCGATGATGGCGGAAAAATTCTCTTTCCAAATTGCCGCAGTTTTCAGCATACGTTGAAAATCCAATCCTGATTTAAGGATATTGCTTAGTTCTACCGGTCAATTTTTCGACAAAAGCAACCTGCCGCCGCCTGACGTATGACCAGCCCCCATCATTTCCTGCAAGAATCAACGCAGAGGGCTGAACAGCTGTTTCCCGTTGAGCTCCTTTGCCCGGATTTTGCATTCTTTAGAAATCTCTAAAGTCGTCGTCATCCAGGGGGATGATCTGTTTCGGCGTCAATTGCCTGGTCCTCGGCGAGATCCGCGCCGGCTGCTTCTTTTCTACCAGGAACTGTCTTTTTTTTGAAACAGGCATCGTTACGTGTCCGTCACGAAACTGCTCGTCGATGTTGTGACTGCGAGCCCCGGAGACTAACCGGGTCAATTCGTCAATCGCCTTTTTCATTTTCTCGGCTTCGAATCTCAGCTCTTCCGCGGATGCGGCCGAATCTTCCGAGGACGCGGCGTTTTGCTGGGTGATTTTGTCCATCTCGGCCACGGCCAGGTTGACCTGCTCGATCCCCTGTGCCTGCTCGTTGGAAGCGGCGGATATATCACCCACCAGTTGCCCGACTTTCATGGCATTTCTGGCAACCTCG
>JAHEMX010000034.1 GCA_024643445.1 Desulfobulbaceae bacterium
TCGGCTTTTCTCGTGCCGGAAAGTGTCACCGTGTCTGACAGGACGGTTGTCAGGGTCAAGGATCCGTATCTCGCCGCAGCACTTATCCAGAACCATCTGCTGAAAAAAGATTTCGAACCGAGCGGTATCAGTGATCAGGCCTTTGTCGGAGCCGGATGCACCATTCCTGAGGCCGTTTCCATCGGACCCATGGCCGTACTGGGCGATCGGGTCAGGCTCGGTGCACGTGTGGAAATCGGAGCAGGCACGGTGATTGGTGACGAGGTGACGATAGGTGATGACTGCATTATCAAACCAAATGTCAGCATCGCGCAGCAGTGTGAGATCGGCAGCAGGGTTATCATTCATTCGGGAACCGTGATCGGCAGTGACGGTTACGGCTATGCGACCGATAAAAGGGGTTATCACGTAAAAAGACCACAGCTTGGCGTGGTGCGTATCGATGACGATGTCGAGATCGGGGCCAATTGCTGCATAGACCGGGCAACCTTTGGCGTCACCTGGATCAAGTCTGGCACAAAAATAGATAATCTGGTACAGGTTGCCCACAACGTCATTATTGGCGAAAACTCCCTGCTTGTCGCCCAGGTTGGCATCTCCGGGTCGGTGACACTTGGCCGCAATGTCGTCTTTGGCGGCCAGGCTGGCGCAGCCGGGCACCAGACCATCGGTGACGGCACCATGGTTGCCGGGAAATCGGCCGTGCATGGTGATAAACCTGCAGGATCGAGGTTGTCCGGCGTACCGGCCATTGAAGCCGGGCAATGGTTCAAGGCTGCCACGGCTTTTACAAAACTGCCTGAAATTCTGCGGGATGTAAGGAAGTTGAAAAAAGATCTGGCTCGAATTTTAGAAAAAGAAGGAAAAGAATCCTGACTGGTGAGACCATGGAAGATTTAGCATTAACACAGAAAATCGATATCCTTGAAATAATGCGCGTTCTGCCGCATCGCTATCCCTTTTTACTGGTGGACCGGATTACCTCGCTGATCCCTAAAAAGAGTGTTGTCGGGATCAAGAATGTGACGATGAATGAACCGTTCTTCCAGGGGCACTTCCCCGGCAGGCCCATCATGCCCGGCGTACTGATTCTCGAAGGAATGGCCCAGGCCGGCGGTGTCATGGCTTATCATTCCACTCCGGACATGATCGGCGAGCGGCTTGTCTATTTTGCCGGTATAGACAAAGCGCGGTTCCGTAAACCGGTAGGACCGGGCGATCAGATCGTCTTCCAGCTGGAATTGATCAAGCACAAACGGATGATCATGGTCATGAAAGGGTTGGCGCTGGTTGATGATCAGGTGGTCGCGGAAGCGGAGTTGATGGCAAGCTTCGTTTGAAAATATGAAAAACCAAACACTTACCTCAACATTATTATAACTATATGGCTATTCATAAAACGGCAGTTGTTCATAAATCTGCAGAACTAGATACAAGTGTCGAAATCGGCCCCTATGCGGTTATCGGCAACGATGTGAAAATGGGTGCCGGCACCAAGGTTGAGCCGCACGCCGTGGTAAGCGGTCCATGCACCATCGGCGAGCGTAACCTGATAGGCAGCTTCGCCACCGTCGGGGGAGCGCCCCAGGACATGAGCTACCGGGGTGAGCCTACAGAGTTGATCATCGGCAACGACAATCAGATTCGGGAATATGCCTCAATCCACCGCGGCACGCCACACGGTAAAGGCAAAACCGTCATTGGCAGCAATTGTCTGCTGATGGCCTATATCCATATTGCCCATGACTGTGTCATCGGCAATAATGTTGTTATGGCGAACGTGGCGACACTTGCCGGTCATGTGGAAGTGGGGGATCGGGCAGCAATCGGTGGACTCGTTGCGGTGCACCAGTTCTGCCGGATTGGATCACTCGCGTACATCGGTGGCGTATCAGGACTCGGCCTCGACGTGCCTCCTTTTGTTATCGTTGCCGGAATTCGTGAAAGAACGAGGATTTCAGGCCTGAACAAGGTTGGCCTGCGGCGAAACGGTTTCAGTCGTCAGACCATAAGCAACCTGGATTCGGTGTTCAGGATCATTTTCCGTTCTCCTAATCTGCTGCTCAAAGATGCCCTAGAACTCGCCCACAAAGAATACGCGGATTGTCCTGAAGTGGATGAAATGATAAGCTTTTTCCAGACATCAAAACGTGGTGTCGTCAGGCGTACAACGGAAGATTGAGCGGTTTGATTATGGCAGCAGAAGAAGATCGTATCGGTATCATTGCCGGAGGGGGGCAATTTCCCCTTCTTTTTATTGAAGCGGCGCACCAGGCGGGATTACGGGTCTATGTCGCCGCCCATCGCAGCGAAACCGATGAACGGATCGCTGAGGCCGCAGACCGCTCATGCTGGGTCAAGCTTGGACAGCTTGGCCGGATCATAACCTTTTTTAAAGAGCACCGCGTCAAAAAGGCCGTGTTTCTTGGCGCGATAACCAAGACCCAGATCTTTCGCGATGTCCTTCCGGATCTGAAAGGGCTGTCGTTATGGAACAAGATTGACAGAAGACAGGACGATGCCATCCTGCGGGCCGTGGCACAGGCCCTTGAAAATGACGGTATCACGGTCCTCGAATCCACCCTGTATCTCAAACACCTGCTCTTTCCGAAAGGCATTCTGACCAGGAAAAAGCCGTCGAAAGAACAAAGACGTGATATAGCCTTTGGCTGGGAGAATGCCCGGGCCATCGGACGGCTTGATATCGGACAATGCGTGGTGGTCAGGGATTGTTCCGTGATGGCCGTCGAAGCTATCGAAGGAACTGATGCGACCATTCTCCGGGGTGGAAAACTCGCCAAAGAACAGGCGGTCGTCGTCAAGGTAAAAAAACCAAACCAGGATTTTCGTTTTGATCTGCCGGCAACGGGTGTCGGAACCATCGAAGCAATTGCTTCGGTGAAAGGATCAATCCTTGCTGTTGAGGCCGGTCAGTCGCTTCTTTTTGATCGTGACCGGATGGTTGCCGCAGCAGATGCTGCAGGCATTGTCGTGGTAGGCGTTGAAGAACGCGAAGACGGCAGTCTTGATTATTGAGGGAACCTCGAATAACCAGATTATTCAAGGTTGACCTGTCCAAGCGGAGTCTCACCATGCAGGCGATGATTCTTGCAGCCGGTTTTGGCACCCGGCTGCAGCCATACACGCTGATCAGACCCAAACCGCTTTTTCCCGTCCTTAATCAGCCGTTGCTTCTCGCCACGATAGCCCGGCTTAAAAATGCGGGATTTTCGACCATCGTCATTAACTGCCATCATCTTGGGCAGCAGGTCATTTCTGCAATTGAGAACATCCCCGGTATTGTCATCCAGGAGGAAAAACGTATTCTTGGTACCGGAGGCGGCCTCGCCCGCGCCGTCAGGAAACTGGCCGACAAGCCGCTGCTCGTTACCAACGGGGATATCTACCATAGCGTCGATTTCGCCGAGCTTTACCGCTATCATCTGCAGGCCGGTAACGAGGTGACCATGGTTTTGCACGATCATCCGCGCTTCAATAAACTTGCCGTTGCCGGCACTGAGATTAGCGATTTCATGCCGCCTGCCGGAATCACGGGGCTACGGGCGTTTACCGGTATCCAGGTGGTTAATCCCGTGATTCTCCAGGGGCTTTCACCCGATGAGTACTCGTGTATTATTGCTCATTACCGATCACTGCTGGATGCAGGCAGACGAATCAGCTGTCGCATCGACAGCGGGATTAACTGGACAGATATGGGCACCATTGACGATTATCTCACCTTGCACCAGGCGCTGCTCCAGGGCACCATCCCGAGGTGGGCTGAACTCCATTATCAGGGCGACTCGCCGATCCTGGTCGATGAAAAAGTGCAATGCGGCAGGCACAGTCGTTTTCTGCAGTGGGCCAGTATCGGCAAGGCCAGCATTGGCGACAATGTTGAATTGAAACGCTGCGTGGTCTGGGATGGAGCCGAGATTGCAGAGGGCAGCACCATTTCAGACAGTATCATCGCTGCGCACCAGGGCACGTTGCCGATTGGCGATGTAAACGGATTCGGTTCGGGCTCAGCCGAAGGTATCTGCCGGTAATGGATAGTCACCTTGAAAAAATACGTTCCACTATTCTGGAACTGCCTAGAAAAAAGATGGTTGCAGCGGCAGGCCAATGGTCCGGAGATCCTGATGAAATAGCCGTGCAGCCGCTGCTGAGTGATGGATCTTCGCGGCGTTTTTTCAGGGTTTTCCTCGGTGCTACCCCGTTTTGCATTGCGGTATTCCCAGGCATTGCTGAAGTTCACGGTCATGCAGAGTCGGGGGCGGCAGCGGCCTTGGGCTTTCATCTGCAAAAAGCCGGTGTACCCGTTCCGGCGATTATGGCCTTTGATCAGGACTCCGGCCTGCTTTTCTTCGAAGATCTCGGTGAGATCAGGCTGCACGATTACCTGCGCAGGAATCCGGGACGGGCCTGTGACTTCTATCCTGCTATCATCAAAACCCTCGCCCACATGCAGGTTCGGGGAGCCGACGGTTTCGATACCGCCTGGTGTTATGATTCGCCTGTTTATGATAAAGAGTTGATGCTGGAACGGGAATCCGGTTATTTTTACCGGGCATTCTGGCAGGACACGCTGTTCGGCGATAGTGTACCGGGACTCGAGGAGGAGTTCAAACGTTTTGCCGAGGCAACGATGCGCTTTTTTGAGCCACTGTTTCTGCACCGTGATTTCCAGTCCCGGAACATCATGATCAAGGACGAACAGCCGCGTATCATTGACTTCCAGGCGGGTCGCCTGGGACCGCCTGCCTATGATCTGGCCTCCCTGCTGATTGATCCCTATGCCTCTCTGTCAGATAAACGACAGGCTGAGCTGCTGATTCTCTATCTTGATGAGCTGCAGGCGATAAGCGATGTAGATATTGTAAGGACGAAGGAATCTTATCCGTTTCTTGCCGTTCAGCGTAATCTGCAGATCGTCGGAGCCTTCGCATTTTTGTCAGGCCGGAAGAAGAAACCGTTTTTCCGGCCCTTTATCCTGCCTGCTTTAATTTCCCTGCATAACCGGCTGACACTGACGATATTTGATGATTATCCCGTCATTCGCAAAACTGTTTCCGAATCGTTGTTGCAATATCGATCTCATAACAAAGGGTGACAATGATACCGCTATTGAGTATAGAGACATCCACAAAGGAGATCACTCTATGGTTAACCAAGCCACCGCAATTGTAGCCCTGGTCGGACGTCCCAATGTCGGCAAATCGACGCTGTTCAACCGAATAACCAGATCCCGCAAGGCTCTTGTCGATCCGACACCGGGTGTTACCCGGGACCGTCAGTATGATCGTGTCAACTGGAAAGAAAAATCCTTCATACTGGTTGATACCGGGGGGATTGATGATAACCCCGAGGACGCCATGGTCGATACGATCCGTGAACAGGCGCTCGCCGCGATAGAAGAGGCTGATATCATTCTCCTGCTGCTGGATGCAAAAGACGGGCTGATGCCCGCTGACTTCGAAGTGATCCATCTCCTGCGGCGCGTAGACAAGACGATCTTGTATGTGGTCAATAAAATCGACGGGCCGGAACAGGAGCAGGAACTGTTGCTGCCGTTTTACGAACTTGGCGTAGAGCCGTTATGGGTTGTTTCCGCCGAGCATAATTACGGCTTTGTCACGCTGATGGACGGCTTGTGCGAGCATCTGCCGGACAGTGAGCAGAACGGCAATCTGCCGGAGGGCACCATCCGCATGGCCTTTCTGGGTCGGCCAAACGTCGGGAAATCGTCGATGATCAACCTGATCCTTGGAAAAGAACGGATGGTGGTTTCTGAAATCTCGGGTACCACGAGGGATTCTGTCGACACCCTGCTCACGCATAATGAGAGGAATTATCTCCTGATCGATACGGCTGGTATCCGGCGCAAGGGCAAGACTACGCAAAAACTGGAAAAATTCAGTATTCTCAAGGCTCTTGGTGCCCTGGAGCGCTGTGATATCGCGGTGGTACTTATCGATGCCGAAGAAGGTGTTACCGAACAGGATGCCACGGTCATCGGTTATACCCAGGACCGGGGCAGGGCTCTGGTGCTTCTGATCAACAAGTGGGACCTGATTGCTGATGACAAAAAGAGACAGAAACAGCTGCTGGAAGAGATCGCGCTGGCAGTCCCCTTTGTCGGATTTGCACCGCTTCTTACCGTTTCAGCGAAGACCGGATATGGTTACAAACGACTTTTTCCGACCGTCGGCGCCGTCTATCGGCAGTTTACCGCTCTTTTCCCGACCTCGGCCCTGAACAAGCTGCTTGCCGATGCCGTCGACAACCACACGCCGCCTATCTACAAGAACAAACGATTGAAGTTCTATTACACCTCGCAGATCAGCACGAGACCACCCACCTTTGTTGTCATGACCAACAGCTACAAGGGCGTTCATTTTTCCTATCAGAGATATCTGGTGAACCGGTACCGTGAAGGGCTCGGACTGGACCGGGCACCCCTGAGACTCATTTTCAAGGACAAGAAGGAGCAGCGCGAACGCAAGAAATAAGGCTGCCTCTTCCTGGCTCCCCTTCTCAGCTGAGCGCTTTAGCCAGCGCTGCCTTGAACCCGTCGGCCGACCTTCTGATAAAATCCTCATCGGTGCAGAACGCCAGCCTCATGAAGCCCGGCCGGCCAAAACCTCGGCCGGGCACGGCTAGTATCTTCTCTTCCTGCAGATAACTGCAGAAGAGGACGTCGTCAGCTATCGGCGTTTTGGGGAAGAGGTAAAAGGCACCCTTGGGAGGAATGAACTCGTAGCCCGCCTCATCCAGGATTTTACAGAAGAGGTTTCTGCGGCGGCTGTAGATTGAACAGTCTATGCTCACCTCCTGAAGTTCGGCCACCACCCGCTGTATCAGCGCCGGGGCGTTGACGTAGCCGAGAATCCTGGTGGCCAGTGTCATGGCGTCAAGAAGCGCCTTTTTGTCGTCCGCCTCGGGATGGACTGCCAGGTAACCGATACGTTCTCCCGGCAGGGAGAGGTCCTTGGAAAATGATGAAAGGACGATACTGTTTCGTACATGCTGAAATATGGGCGGTACCGTGAAATCATCGAAAATGATTTTACGATAGGGCTCATCGGATATCAGGTAAATAGCGGAGCCATATCGGCTGCCGGCTTTTTCCAGCAGAGCTCCCAGGGCTATGATAGATTCGGCGGAATAAATCTGGCCGGTCGGATTGTTCGGTGAGTTGACAATGACGGCCCGGGTTTTTTCATTGACCGCCTCTTCAATTGCGGCGAGATCAAGATCGAAGTTGTCATCGGTCTGTACCATTTTAGCGACACCGCCGTGATTATCCACATAGAATCCGTACTCGACGAAGTAGGGTGCCAGTATGAGGACTTCATCGCCGGGGTTCAGCAAGGTCTTCATGGTGACATTCAAGGCACCGGCAGCACCGCAGGCCAGCAGCAGGTCATTCTGATGAATGGTTACACCCTGTTCCGCCGACATCCGGGCGGCGATGGCCTCCCTGACCCAGGGCAGGCCGCCATTGGGCATATAGGAGTGCTGGCCCGGGGTTTCGTCCATGGCAATTTTTTTGAGTACCTGGCGAAATTGCGGTGGTGGGGGGACATCGGGGTTGCCGAGACTGAAATCAAAGACCCGGTCATGGCCAAATTGAGCTTTGAGCCGGGCCCCTTCTTCGAACATTTTTCTGATCCAGGACGATTTCTCACTGAAATTTCTCATTTTTTCTGAAACGGCCATGAGCTGCTCCTTTCTACTAGATGGTATAATGACCGGGATGAGGTGACGACCGGTCATCTATCAGGTAAATTTTCTCTTAAAAAAATCGTAGGCGCTGTTGATTTCTTTCATCTTCTCCTCGGCAACGCTTTTGAATTCATCGCCGAGATGAGCCACTTTATCAGGGTGATATTTCATACTCAATTGTCGATACGCCTTCTTGATTGTTTCCATATCGGCACCGGGCTGCAGTCCTAGTACCGCGAAATAATGGGTGTCGTTGGCCTGGGCCGTGGAGGTCTGCCGCTGGTGGTGGTAGGTGTATTTGGCTTCGATGGTCCTCTGGTCGTGAACGGATATTTCCAGAAAAGAGGCTATCCGGCGCGCCTGTTCCAGTTCATTTTGCGGTACCGGATCTTTCGTGTAAACAATCTGATATATCAACTCTAGCAGGATCAGGCGCGGTTCATAGCTGAAGGTTTGCCGAAACTCAAGCAGGAGTGCATCCAGCGTCTCTGTGCTATTGGTTGCCTCTTTAATCAGGTTCTTCACCCACGACATCTGGGTCTGGTTGTAGCGCAGGTTATACTGAAAGAAACGCTGGATGGTCTGCACCTCGTCTCGGGAGACGTTTCCGTCGAGCTGCGAAATTTTTATCAGGATATGAACCAGCAGCCAGACGAAACGGTTATGGTCTTCGGTCTGGGAAGATTCGTAGGTGGAAACCTGCTTTTGCATCCAGTAGGAAAATCCCCAGAACAGGGCGATGAAAAGCAGGACCCCGGCAAACCCTGAAAACAGCAGAAAACCGAGCATGTTGATGAGCGCAGGTGCCCCACCGGTCACAAAAACGATAAGCAGCGCGATAAGAAGACATCCGCCGCAGCCGGGAGGCCGCTGCTGGTGATAACTCGTCATGGTTATAACTCTATTTTTTCGTAACTTTCAGCGATGAGCGGAATTATGGTTCGAAGAGGGCGTCTATATATTCCTGGGCATCGAACTCCCTGAGATCATCAATCTGTTCCCCGACCCCGATAAAACGGATCGGCAGTTTCAATTCACTCGAGATGTTCACGATAATACCGCCTTTTGCGGTACCGTCAAGTTTTGTCAGGGCGATGCCTGAGACCCCGACTGCTTCATTGAACTGGATTGCCTGGGAAATGCCGTTTTGTCCGGTCGTCGCGTCGATAACCAGGAGTACCTCATGGGGAGCTTCCGGAAGCTGCTTGGCCATTACCCGCTTTATCTTTTTAAGTTCTTCCATCAGATTGGCCTTGGTGTGCAGACGCCCGGCAGTATCAACGAGGACAACGTCGTATCCCTTGCTTACGGCTACAGCCATGCCGTCAAAGACGACAGCCGAAGGATCGGCTCCATCATGCTGGGATATCACCCGGATATTGTTTCTTTCACCCCATATCTTGAGCTGTGAAGTGGCGGCAGCCCTGAAGGTGTCGGCTGCTATAAGCAACACTGATCGACCGCTGTCCACGAATTTTTTGGCAATCTTGCCGATGGTTGTCGTTTTGCCGACACCGTTGACGCCGACAACCATGATGACAAATGGACTGCCTGGCTGAACAGGCAGTCCAGATGGGCGGTCGGGTGAGGTGATCGCACTTTTCAACTGCTTCTTGATAACCTCCTTCAGCTCCCCGGGCTTGGAAAGAGCGTCTCTCTTGACCTGACGGCGTGCCTGTTCAAGCAACTCCTGGGTCGTGGCTATGCCGATATCGGCCGTTACGAGTATTTCCTCAAGTTCATCAAAGAGTTCGGCATCAATGATTTTTTTACCGAGGAAAAGTTCGTCAATGCGGCTGGTGAATGATTCCCTGGTGCGGCTGAGGCGCTCGGCCAGTCGTTTAATGATCGAGGACGATTCTGCTTTCGGGGTGTTGATCGCAGGCTCTTCCGACCCTGCCGTGTCTGCTGCATGGCTGGCAGGAGTTTGCGAAAGCGTATTGCCAGGCGTATCAGCAGTATCGGGATGTCCTGCATCGAGGTCTTCACGGCGTTGAGCCATTGTTGCCGCTTGCTGTCCGGAGTTATTCTCCTGGCCGGTAACCGGGATTTGTTTTTTTCTTTTCAACCAGCCAAGCATGAATTGGCTCCCCCTGGGTTCAGGTTATTGCCATGGGTAAGACATGGCAGTATTGTAAAGACGAATCTTTTATATTACGGATTCTTCCCGCAGAACGCAATAAAAACAGTTTATATCCCCGGAGGACCGAGCGTGAGCACGAATGCTGCCGAATCGATGAAAGAATTTGCAATTGCCCCAGTCGGCATTAGTATAGTAAGGTCTTCAACCGCACGATATACACGATTATTTTAACGAAAAAGTCGCTGTAATATGCAGGTTTTTCGTTCGAGATCGAAACATGGGAGAAATTTTGCAGGCCCAGTACGACTGTTATGGTGAGCGTAACATTTCCGGCATAACAAAGAGATCGGTCGAAAAGACGACTATTCAAGAGACCATAAATGATTCAGGAGGCACAGATGGCGCATTCATGTGGTGGTAACGGGAGCTCATGCGCGACTAAGGAGTCACAGCAGGCAGCGATAGCCCAGCAGGATAATGCTATTACTCGATCACTTGGCAAGATCAAGAACAAAATACTGGTAATGAGTGGTAAAGGCGGTGTCGGAAAATCAACCGTTTCCGTGAACCTGGCACTCAGCCTGGCAAAGCGGGGGTACAAGGTCGGCTTGATGGATGTTGATATCCATGGACCTGACGTTGTTCGGATGCTGGATTTAAAGGGCAAGTTGGAACCGCCGAAATCCAAAAACGATCTGGTTGCACCCCTTGCCTATAACGGTAACCTGAAGGTGGTATCACTCGAATATATGATGAAGGACCGGGACGAGGCCATCATCTGGCGTGGTCCTCTGAAAATTCAGGCCATCAGGCAGTTTATCTCCGATATGGACTGGGGTGTACTGGACTACCTCATTGTTGATGCACCTCCCGGTACCGGAGACGAACCGCTTTCCGTTGCCCAGACCATACCGCTCGTCAAGGCAATTGTCGTGACCACCCCGCAGAAGGTAGCTCTGGCAGATGTCAAGAAATCAATCAACTTCTGTAAAACGGTACATGTCGAAATCATCGGAGTCATCGAAAATATGTCGGGTTTTGTCTGCCCGCATTGCAACGAGACGGTTGATATATTCAAAAGGGGTGGCGGTGAAGCAATCGCCCGCGAGTTTGACCTGCCGTTTCTCGGGCGCGTACCGATGGACCCGAAAGTCGTCATCGCGGGGGATGATGGTTCCCCTTATTTGTCCTCGGATAGCGATAGTCCGGCGATAAAGGCCTTCACGACCATTGTGGACGCGGTCGAATCCAGGTTGCCGGCCACAGGCCCGGCGGTTGCCCTGCAGATGGCCCCAAAAGAAGGCGGCTGCGCCTGCTCCTCCGGCGGCTGTCATCATTGAGAGAATGCGGAAGGTTGTTTTTTTGCTGGCTGGCAAAGACAGGGAGGTGTCTAGGTAATGACTTCTCCAGTAAGATCAAATGAGATGATAATCTGGCGGATATGAGAGTAGAACAACACATGGTTGGCATGATGGGAGTCTGCTGTTACTTCCTGATATGTGATAAGACAGGCAAAGCAGCAATTGTCGATCCCGGAGGCGATGAGGATAAATTGATCAGGATAATCACCTCATCCAAACTGGATGTCCAGTATATCATTGCAACCCACGGACATCCTGACCACGTATGCGGCAACCGTAAAATCAAGGAAGCAACGGGTGCCGACATCGTCATGCATGAAGCGGATGATGAGTTTTTCTCTCAACCCAACGTGAAGAACTATTTCTCGATGTTAGGCATGGAGGAATCACCTCCCACCGACCTGCGGGTCAGAGAAGGGGATGACATCGTTTTTGGTACCGTTGCCCTCAGGGTGATCCATACCCCCGGACATACGCCGGGCGGCATGTGCCTTTATACCGCCCCGGACCTGATCACCGGTGACTCGCTCTTTGTCGGCGGCATTGGACGTACCGATTTTCCCGGCGGATCACATGCGGAATTAATTTCCTCCATCAGGAACAAGCTGCTCGTTCTGCCTGATGAAACCATTGTCTGGCCCGGACACGGTTATGGCGGCAGCCGGTCTACCATCCAGGAAGAACGTAGTTCCAACCCCTACCTCCGGTAAGGTTGTCAGCAGATGCGTGAAATAGTTCTCGGTACAGCCGGCCATGTAGATCACGGCAAAACCAGTTTCGTCAAATACCTGACCGGTATAGATACGGATCGTCTCAAGGAAGAGAAAAAAAGAGGCATTACCATTGAACTCGGTTTTGCCTATCTCGACCTGCCCTGCGGTCACCGCCTCGGTATCGTTGATGTCCCCGGACACGAAAAATTTGTCAAGAATATGGTCGCCGGCGTTACCGGCATGGATCTGCTGGCCTTTATTGTCGCAGCCGATGAGGGCATCATGCCGCAGACCCGGGAGCATTTTGATATCTGCAGACTGCTCGGAGTCAAGCGGGGCTTTGTTGTTGTTACAAAAAAAGATATGGTAGACGAGGACTGGCTCGGCATGGTTGTCGAGGAAGTCAGTGATTTTTGTGCCGGCAGTTTTCTTGAAGGTGCTCCCATTATCCCGGTGTCCTCGATTACCGGCGAAGGCTTTGAGCTGGTAGTGGAAACGATCGACCGCTTTGTCAGCGAACATCATTTTGCCGAGGTTTTCGGCCCGTTCAGGCTTCCGGTTGACCGGGTGTTTGCGATGAAAGGGTTTGGTTCGGTTGTCACCGGCACCTCAATCTCCGGCAGGACCTCCATCGGTGATGAACTCCGTCTCTTTCCCACTCGCCAGACTGCCAAGGTCCGCGGCATACAGGTGCATTCCGCTTCCGTTGAGACGGTTGAGGCAGGACACCGGACGGCTATTAATCTGCAGGGTACGGAAACGGATGAAATCAGCCGGGGGATGGTTCTGGCGCATCCCGATTGCCTTGAGCCAAACTATATGCTTGATTGTCAGCTGGTCTATCTTTCGGCAAACCCCAAAGCACTCAAACACCGGGCCAGGGTCAGGGTGCATCTGGGAAGTGCCGAATTGATCGGCCGGGTCTCCCTGCTGGATCGTGACGAGCTTCAGCCAGGTCTGGAGGCACCGGTGCAATTGCTGCTTGAGTCCCCGGTTGCTGTCTGGCCCGGCGATCGTTATGTGATCCGCAGTTATTCGCCGGTAGCCACGATTGGCGGAGGAGAGATCCTCGGCAACCAGTCGCCCCGGAAACGGAAACGGCTGACAGAGAAAGACCGGGCCTATAATCGGCAGATTTTTGAAACGCTGACAGGCGACGATATCGAGGCCAAGATCCTGCTGTATCTGAAGGAATCGGGAATGTCCGGTTTGACGTCTGCCGATCTTGCCATCAGACTTGGTCTTTTTGCAAAACATCTCGTGAAAGTCTTGAATCCGCCGCTGTCCGCAAAAAAGATGGTTGTCGTCGATTCGGCCAGCCAGCGCTATCTTGTCAGTGAGGTTGCCGACGAGGTGAGCGGGACGATTTTGACCTCCCTTGCTGCCTACCACAAGACAAATCCGCTGAAAAACGGGCTCTCCAAGGAAGAAGTGCGTTCCGGTTTCAAGCAGGTCGTCGATCCCAAGGTTTTCAATTACTGCCTGAACGACCTGCTGCGCAAGAATACTGTTGTCCAGGAAGAATCAGTAATACGGCTTGCAACCCACCAGGTCGCCCTCAAGGCCGACGAAGAAAAACTCAAGCGGGATCTTGAGTGCTGGTATCGCGACAAAGGGCTGACAACGGCGACCATAAAGGAGACGCAGGAGGCGTTCGCTGACTATCCCGACTCCCTGGTCAGGGAGGTACTCGATCTGCTGCTCAAGGAGGGTATGTTGACCAAGGTGAGCGAATCGCTGTATTTCTGCTCTGTCCATCTGAACCGTATGCAGGAAGAGGTCGTCGCCTTCATGAAAAAAGAAGGTGAGATCGACGCGCCCGGCTTCAAAAATCTCAGTGGTTTGACGAGGAAATTCTCCATACCGATTCTGGAATATTTTGACCGGATGAAACTCACTATCAGGGTAGGGGACAAGCGGATTCTGCGCAGGAAGGACTGATCGCAATCGCCGTTTTCCTCACTCGGTCGCCTTCCCGGAGGAATTCGGCGGTAATCAGCGAGGTCCGTATCTTCGATTGTTTTATCCGTTCTGCGTTCCGGGGAACCGCTTCCCGCAAAACCGGATCTTGAAAGAATGTCTGTTTGGCCGATGAACCAGCCTGGCGGCAGGCGTTACGATGGGCCGCATGTCTGTCGGCCCATCCACGCGGGCTACCGGATATTGCTCTTTGCCGCTTCCTTTTGCAGTTCCATGAGGATATCATCAGTTCTGATCAGGTTGAAATCGTTGCTCAGGTCGATAATCAAAGCGGCGGTAAAGAGAATACCGATGGCAAGAGCCAATATCCTGGCGCTTAAGTTTTTATTCTTTAGAAAGTAGATCACCGCAGGCAGAACTCCGAAGAGAAGGGCAATCCCGATTCCTCCCACGACACCGATTGCCTTGAGAAAGACGGAGGGGAAGAGCAGGGCGATGATAAGCGG
>JAHEMX010000433.1 GCA_024643445.1 Desulfobulbaceae bacterium
AAATCTTTGCTGCGGCGATAGGTGGTCGGGGCGTGATGCGATCTATCTGGGGTTCAATGTAACAGGTTGGCCGTCGACTGTCTATTCCCGGGTCTGAACGAGGCTGCAGAGCCCTCCGCGCGTTTCAGGGACAGCCGTCTTCAGGTCGAGAAGGAAGGTGGGGCGATGGTCAAAATCAAGAAATCTTCCAAGGCAATTGCTTCAGTAGAGATAGGGGGACAGTATACTTAATTCTCATCCCTTTGCATAATACATGCTCATTAACAAATGATTGGATAGTATAAATGAGAATGCTGACACAAGGAATTAAGTATACTGTCCCCCTATTCCTATCCTCTGGAGCAATCGGCTGCCCAGAAAACTATTATGGGCAGGGTGAGCGTCATTGATTCTTTGAATCCGTTAACGCATTGAAAGGCCGCCGTTTACATCAATTGTTTCACCGGTTATAAAGTCGTTCTCGATGAGAAACTTAATCGTTGAAGCGATGTGCATCGGCGTCCCGTTCTTTTTAAGCGGGGTGGCCTCACTCCAGGCTTTGATCTGCTCGGGGGTCGAAACGTTATCGTGGAAAGGGGTTATGATCACGCCGGGAGCCACGGCATTTACCCGGATTGCAGGAGCCAGTTCTTTGGCAATACCTCTGGTAAACGAGTCCAGCGCCGATTTCGATGCCGCGTAGATAGTGGCGGTAGGGCCGCCGTGACGCATAGCTATAGAGCTGAGGTTGACAATGTTCGGGTCCGTGCCTTTTTCCAGAAGTGGAATACAAAGCGAGGTGACCATCATTGCCGAGAAGGTATTCAAGGAAAAAATATCCTCCATCAGGCTCCACTGATACTCCCTTACTGCCTGCCGTTTTATCAGGCCGCCGGCGTTGTTGACCAGAACATCAAGCTTGTCGGCCGTTTTAGTCAATTCAGCATACAACTTTCTGCAGCCGGCTTCCTGCGACAGGTCTGCCTGTAACAGGGTGGCTTTACCTCCCTTACTTTTTACTTTTTCCGCTGTTTTCTCAGCGGCCTGCTTTGAATTGTTAAAGTGCAGGTAAATATGGTTTCCCGGTGCCAGGCAGACAGCTGTTTCTGCTCCAATCCCGGTACTGGCACCTGTAATCAGAATGTTTTTCGACATGGGGTATCCTCTTTAAGTTATTATTTGAGCTGCGGAAGATCTACCGCATCCATATCATCAAAGGTTTGATTTTCTCCAAGCATTCCCCAGATAAAAGAATAGTTGGATGTTGCAGATCCCGAATGTATTGACCAACTCGGGGAAATAATTGCCTCTTCATTGCGCATAATAACATGACGTGTCTGGTCGGGCTGGCCCATGAGATGTACCAGCAGGGCAGAAGGGGCAAGATCAAAATAAAAATAGGCTTCCATTCGCCGGTCGTGGGTGTGACAGGGCATGCTGTTCCAAACGCTGCCGGGTTTCAGAACGGTCATCCCCATGACCAGCTGGCAGCTCTTGATGCCGCCAGGATGAATGTATTTGTATATGGTCCTGACATTTGCTTCGTTGCTCGTGCCCAAGTTGGCAGTAACAGCTTCGGACTGGGTGGTTTTTTGAGTTGGGTACTGTGTATGGGCCGGGCCGCTCAGCACGTAAAAACGGGCTGGATTGCTCGGGTCGGTACTGGAAAAAGACACATCGGCAACACCTTTACCGACGTAGAGTCCTTCGGTTTTGTCGAGCAGGTATTCCTCTCCGTCAACCCTCACGCGACCCTGGGGGCCCACATTTATGACTCCTAATTCACGTCTTTCCAGGAATGAGCTGGCACCAATCTCCTTGCCTCCCTCAAGCTGGATAGGTTCTTGCGGACAGATGCCGCCAACGATCATCCGGTCGGCATGGGTGTAGGTCAGAGCCATCTTGCCCGGTGTAAAAAGAGATTGGATGAGAAATTCCGAACGGATACGGTCGGTGTCATATTGTTCGAAATCTTTAGGATTTGCAGGATATCTAATGTCCATAATTACGGTCCTTTCAAAAAAGGCTTTACAGGCCAGGAAGTATTCCAGGACCTGCGGGGCTGATAAGGGTTATTCTTCGCCCATCTCTTTGAGCCTTGCTTTAAGCAGAGCTACGTGGTCCTCTCGCGGCGGGCAAAAAATATCAATGCCTTTAAATCCGGTTTTCGTCTGACCGCCGTGAGGGACATTGGATGGATGCACACAAATGTCGCCTGCCTTCATCGTAAATTTTTCCTCGCCACAAACGTGTTCTTCTTCTCCTTCAAGCATAATCAAAATCTGCTCGCATTCGTGGTGGTGGATTGGAAACACACATCCCGGAGGATTTTCAATAAAGCTGACCAATACCTTATCGGTGAGCAGTAAATTTGCCATGGATGGCAGTTTCTTATCACCGGTCAGATTTACCTGCGGGAGATCCTTGATGCTGTGAAAATACTTGGATTTTTTAGCCATTCTATCCTCTTCTAATGATTTGATGTAAACAAATTAAGTCATCATTGCTCGATTGCAACTACATGGCAGCCGCATTGACAAAGATGACCGGTCCACTAAAAACAATCCGAGGCGCTTGAGGCCAGAGCACTGCCAATACCGCTGCCTCCGCCGGAGAGAGTGCCGCTTTTTTCTTCCAGTGAAAAGTATTGGGTATCACGTTTACTGGTTTTCTCCGCCTCTCACCTCATCTAACAAGATGCGCGAGCACTCCGGTAAGGTTTCCG
Source organism: Desulfobulbaceae bacterium (assembly GCA_024643445.1). GTDB lineage: Bacteria > Desulfobacterota > Desulfobulbia > Desulfobulbales > Desulfocapsaceae > Ww85. The sequence continues at coordinate 2,705 of JAHEMX010000433.1, forward strand.
GTTATTTGAAAGATCCTGAGATATCATTGGAATATCTCTTAAGCACAGCGATTTCCGGATTGATCCCGCGATCGTTGTAGATGTATGATGGAAAGGTAATGCTGATTGCGCAAATCACATCTCCTGACATGCCGAAAACTGGTGCAGCCACGCAAATAACCCCCCTCGTGATTTCTTCATGGTCAATGGCATATCCATTCTTGCGAATAGTTGCCAATTCTTTCCTGAGTACCGGTGCTTCTATAATTGTATTGTCGGTATAAGCGGTTAATTTCCTTCTCAGAATCTTTTCGGCCACCGAGGGATGATAGGCCAGGAAAACCTTGCCCAGAGCGGTGCTATGTAACGGAAAACTTTTACCGACCGCAGAAAACAGGCGGATGCCGTAGTGCTGGACTTCGATCTTGTCAATAAAAATACCCTGATCGTTTTCCAGGATGGCGGCATTACAGGTATGATCAGTCTCATCGTGCATTTTTTGCAGATGAGGATGCAGATGATTACGCAGATTGAAGTTGCCTATGACCTCAGCGCCTAAGGCCGTTAATTTGAGCGCTCCATGGTAGTGTTTCGTTTCTGGATTGAAGTGTAAATAGCCCAGTTCAGTCAACCCTTTGAGGGTGCGATGAACGCTTGCTTTGGGCAGCCCGGTCCTGTTGACGATAGCGGTAAAAGGCAAACCGAGCTTTTGTTCGGAGACGACGGTTTCTATGATGGCAAATAATTTTTCCAGAGAACTCATGAAAAGCCTTATTATTTCATCTAGCTGGAGGTTATTTATTGATCAAAGCTGAAGAACAGGTCTTGTCAGGATCAAACAAGGCCAGCAACAACCGAATAATCGATCTCAATGAATATCCGGACATAATCACTCCGGATACCGGCATACAAGCGTACCATAGGGGGCGTGGCCATTCCAGCATGGGAGAGCGGTCATTGGCCATAACGGTTAACTGGTAGCCGTAGTAGGTAAAAATGAACAAAAACGCAGCCGATAGAACTTCAATGAAAAGTCGATGATAAAGGCCACTGCGTTTTTCAATCAGTTTAGATGATAAGGCATCCACGCA
>JAHEMX010000434.1 GCA_024643445.1 Desulfobulbaceae bacterium
GGGGTGGCCGGTGGGGCGATGATCCCGATGCTGACCCTGGGTATCCCCGGTGATCCGATTACCGCTATCCTGCTCGGCGCCCTGATGATCCAGGGACTGACACCCGGCCCCTTGCTGTTTGAAAATAACGGCCAGTTTGTCTACTCCATTTTCTGGGCGTTTTGTGTCGCCAACGTATTGACGTTCTTCCTGACCTTCGCGACCATCAAGTTGTGGGTGAGAATTCATCAGGTGCCATCCAGTATTCTTCTGCCGATCATCACCCTGCTGTGCATCATCGGTTCATACTCATTGCGAAATAACTTTTTCGATACCGGGGTCATGCTCGTGTTCGGTGTTCTCGGCTATTTCATGAATAAATTCCGTTTTCCCATTGTGCCCCTGTTGCTGGCCGTTATTCTCGGTCCGGCGCTCGAGCAGCACCTGCGCATGTCTCTGATCATTTCACAGGGAAATTATTCAATATTTTTCAAGCAACCCATCAGCCTTTGTTTCCTGATCATCGCCTTTTTTTCCTTCGTGCTGCCTATCGTGGGACCCCTGTTGAGAAAACAAAGATGATGAGTGCTGCAGGAACGGCCCGGCAAGGCAATACTCTCGGCTGACTCGTTACATAAAAATCAGGATTTTTTGGAGGAATAACATGCAGGATACAAAAAGCAAAAGAAGCCTCGAAGTACCCAAAACCATGAAAGCATGGGTACTGGACGACCCGGAACAGTTGCGGTTGACAGAAAAACCGGTACCCGAGCCGGGACCCGCTGAGATTCTTGTCAGGGTAGATGCTGTTGCCATCTGCGGAACCGATCTTGAGATTCTCTCCTATGGTCTGCCGGCTATTGTTGAAGGGGGGCCTCCTTTTAACAAGAACTTCACGATCGGACATGAATACATGGGAACCGTCGTCAAACTCGGACGAGGGGTTGATGAATTTGCGATCGGCGATCGCGTGACCGCAGAGATACACGCCGGCTGCGGCCGCTGTGAGCGGTGCCGGGAAGGGATGTATACCTCCTGTTCAAATTATGGTTTGAACTACGGTGATAAAAACAAGGGGCATCGAGCAAACGGTTTTACCACGGATGGCGCTTTTGCTGAATATGCCGTCAACAATGTCAACACCCTTATCCATGTGCCCGACGAGATGAGTGATGAGGAGGCGACCCTCGTGGTAACCGCAGGTACTGCCATGTACGGCCTTGATGTCATGGCCGGGCTGCTTGCCGGAAAATCCATAGCGGTAACCGGCCCGGGGCCCATCGGGCTGATGGGTGTTGCCCTGGCCAAATCATTGGGTGCGCAGCCCGTCATCCTGACCGGTACCAGGGACAGCCGCCTGGCGATGGGCAAAAAACTGGGTGCGGATCATGTGATCAATGTCCGCAACGAGGATCCGGTGAAAAAGGTGCTTGAACTGACCAGGGGCAGAGGCGTTCACTATGTGCTGGAATGTTCCGGTGCATCCAACGCCCTGAATGAAGCGGCCAAAATGACAAATCGCGGCGGCAGGGTCTGTCTCGCCGCTTTTCCGCACGAGCCGGTGCCTGTTGACCTCGCTCACCTGGTCCGCAACAATATCTATGTCTACGGTATACGCGGGGAAGGGCGGAGCGCAACGCATCGGGCCATGGCTTTCATGCAGCAGAAACGGTTCGACGCGACTATCATCCACACCCATACCTTTGCATTTGAAGAAATCCCGACGGCAATTAAATATGCCAAGGAACGCATTGAAGACGCCATTAAGGTGGTTGTCAAGATGGGTTGAGTCCATTGCCATGAGTATACTTGATTTCACTCCGGTGATCCCCATCGTCGTTCCTGATGTCAACCTGCAGAGTCGCCAGGCTCTCGCAGTTGCTGCCCGTGAAGCATTTCAGCGTCAGCTGACCCAAGAGGGACGCGGGGTTATCAGTATGAGGCTGCCGAAATCGGATCTGTTTCTCATTACTCGCCTTGCCTCCAGTTTCGAGGATCTCAGGAGCGGAGATACCTGCCTGGTTGATGCAACGGGCACGCTCATGCAAGGACATCCCGGCTTGGAACTTCCCCCTGAAACAAGGTATCACCTGAAATCCTATATGGTCAGAACCGATATTCATGCCATTGCCCATCTGCATCCATCCCATGCGTCAGCCTACGCCCGGCAGGGAAAGGTTTTTGACCTGGCTACTGAAACGGCGCGCCGCGTGATCAAGGAGGTGCTCAGCGTACAGTGCAGCGAGTGTATATCGAGGTTCTGTGGTCTTTGTTCCTGCAGAACAGATATCAGAGCGAGTTATGCTGGTGTCAACGTCCTGCTCTTGAAAGAAGGCGGTATGGTAACTCTCGGAACAAGTCTTGAAGATGCGCTGAATCTGGCTGAACTTGCCGAGGAAACGGCAAGAGAATCCTTTGGCAACAGTGATGATTTGCGTAATTAGAAGGTGGTTTTGTCGTAAATCAACCTGGTGTCTATTACCTTATGTGACCATGCAGATGAGCTCTTACGCTGCAGAATGATCAGGTAATCCCGGCTATGGCGTTTCAAGGTAAAACCCGCTTCGAAAGATGAAAATCGGAGCGGGTTTCGAGTACAAGGATCAGTGTTCCTCCCAAACACCGTTACCAGCGTTCGGTGCCAACCATCTGGCTGACGTTCAGGCAGCGTGTTTTTTCTTCATCGTCAAGTTCTTCTTTGAGGTCAATAGTTCCTTTAATATCATCAAGGTAACAAGCATATTCCGCACCATCCCTGTCCTTTATCCAGACAATCGATTCGTAACCGCCTTTCATAACAGCCTCCTCTTTCGTATTTGCTTATTTTCAGTCTTGTCATAAGAATAGGGAGGACGTATTATGAGAGCAATGGGGTCAAAACAGGGTTTAAATGATAGTGATAACTACCATTGACTGCGAGCGAACAACGGATACTCAGGAGGTAAAATGAATATCTACCAGGTGGCGCTTGACTCGATCTCGGCACATATTGCCATACTTGATGAAACCGGTCGGATAATTGAGACTAACCGGGCCTGGCAGGAGTTCGGTTCGGCAAACGGGATTACCGTTGAACCGTCATGTATCGGTTTGAACTATCTGCACACCTGCGACCGGGCGGCAAAAGAGGGGCATAGCGAACCGGCCGTCATTGCCGGAGGAATAAGGCAGGTGCTCAGTGGAGAGATCGAGGAGTTCTTCATCAACTATCCGTGTCATTCGCCCACCGAGGAGCGCTGGTATGCCCTCCGGGTCGTCAGGTTTCGTGATCCGGAGGCCAAGAAGGTTATCCTGTCGCACGAAAATATAACACCGCTCATGCAGGCTCACCGGAATCTGGCCGAGAAGGAGCAGAACCTTCGGGAGCAGGCAGAAAAACTGGAAGAGAGCAATATTGCCCTGAAGGTCCTTCTCGATCACCGGCAGAAAGATCGTATTCAGCTTGAGGAGAATATGCTGGCTAATACGAGAACCCTCGTGCTGCCATATGTTCAGCAGCTCATGGAGACCAGGCTGCCGAAACGTGAGCGCTATATGGTGGAAATCATTGAAGAGCGCCTCAACGAAATAACGTCCCCGTTTTTGAACCGGCTCACCTCACTCAACAGTTTCCTGACCCCGCAGGAAATCAAAGTCGCCGTGATGGTCAGGGAAGGTCGCAGCAGTGCAGAGATTGCCGACGTTCTGATGATCACTGTCAGTGCCATCGATTTTCATCGCAAGCAGATCAGAAAGAAGCTGGGTATGACAGGAAGCGGTAGAAACTTGCGCTCATATTTGTTATCACTTGGCTAG
>JAHEMX010000435.1 GCA_024643445.1 Desulfobulbaceae bacterium
TCTTGTACAAGCCGTGTGCCGTTCCTATCGCGGGTGCAAAGATATCTATCCTGCTTCTTTCAACATAATCGCAGGCCTGGGCGGCGCTGCAGAGGGTTTCTTTACCTTCGGCAACCACCACTTCATCCTCCACGCCGGCGACCGTGCCCAGTTCACCCTCGACGGAGACATTCCCAAGAGCGTGGCAATAATCGCTTATTTCTGCGGTAATTCTGATATTGGTCTCGAAATCGTGGCGGCTGCCATCCATCATGATATTCGTGTAGCCGGCGTCTGCACAGGTTTTGCAGTAATCGGGATCATTGCAGTGATCAAGATGGAGGCAGATAGGAATCGGAGCAGACTCGGCGAGTAACCGATAGACCGTGCTGATGAGGTGCGGTTGCAGGAATTTCGAAGGACCGACAGAGGTCTGGATGATCAGGGGAGCGTCCAGATCAACGGCCGCCTCTATCACCCCCTGCATCATGATGATATTGGTAATATTGAAGGCTCCAACAGCATATTTGCCTTCAGCCGCAGGCATTAAAATTTCTCTTGCGTTGACGATCGCCACTGGTTTGCTCCTTAGATGTAAATTATTTGTGGTATTTTGTTACGAGTAAATGAGGTTTCCTGTTACCATCTGACAGCAGTTCTGCGATGACAAACTGCCGTTGCTATGTATTCCTGTACTGATAAGATTACGGCCGGCTGTTGCCTGCTCCCATCCGCTCGGACAGCTGTTTGGCGCATTGTACAACTTTGGAAGTGATAGTCAACATCTCCTGGTAAGCGTCGAGTTCGGTAAGGGTGGAAACTCCGAGCGCTGCGCAAACCTTGCCGGTCTGGTTAAAGATCGGGGCGGCGATACACCTGACCATTTTCGCGCTTTCTTCATCATCAATGGCCCAGCCCCGTTCCCTGACTTCGATAAGCCCAGCCATCAGGGTGTGCTTATCGGTGATTGTTTTCGGTGCGATTTGTTCAAACCTTACCTGATCAAGCAGGTCGCTGGAATCAGCATGATTCATCCAGGCAAGGAGGACCTTGCCCATAGCCGAACAATAGATCGGAATCCTTTTGCCAACCCAGGTATCGAGTCTGATCAGGCAATGGGTGTTTTCCTTGACCACATAAACGACATCGTGGCCGTCCAGGATTCCGATCTGACAAGTTCTCTGGGTATCCATCGACAATCGTTTTACGAGCGGCCTGGCTTCCGTAAACAGATCAACCTGGGTGGCAGCACGCGAGCCGAGTTCTAGCAGCTTGAGGCCGAGAGAGTAGCGGCCGCCTTCGCCGATATTGCGTATGTACCCGAGAGATTCCAGCGTACTGATGGTTTTGTAGGTACTGCTTTTCGGATGGCCTAGTCCCGTGTATATTTCAGTGAAGGAAGCTTCGCCTCTGGCCAGCAGGAATTCGAGAATTTCGTGGGCTTTGAGCAATGCGGCAACCTGGTAGACTTTTTTATCTTTGCTCATAGGGCGCAGACTATCCTTTACGATGAGAGTTGAGTTGCCGGAAACGATGTTTCAAATAGGAAAAAATGGTTTCACTGAAGAAACTCATGCGCGTAACTTACTTCATATCCTCAGACTGTCAATAGGAGCGATGTCCTCCACCACAGCAAGGAATTGTCATGTCGACACGAAGACTCGCCGTTAAGCTCGCCCTGGCCTCCGGTGCTGTGGCACTTCTCTTATTCAGCAACCTGGGTAATGGTTTGAACAAGGTGCTGGCGCAGGTGAAACGGCGCATTGTCGGCAAGGGAACGCCTGTGTCGGACCTGATGGTTGCCAACCCGGCGAAGCTTGATACGAGCCTGCTTGAAACAACCCCAATGGGAGCATTCGATGTCATGGGGCAGACCGTCTATCCCGTCGATCTTGCAAACTGGCGGCTCGAGGTGGGAGGCAGTGTGCGGCGTCCGGTCAGCTTCACCTACGATGAACTCATTGCCCGGCCGGTTCTTGAGCGCAACGTCCTGCTGATCTGTTACGGTTTCTTTGCCTATAACGGCCTGTGGAAAGGCTTCTCGGTGGCCGAATTGCTCAAGGAAGTTGGTCTTCTGCCCGGTGTTTCTCACGTCAAGTTCAGTGGACCTGAAGGTTTGAGAAGAAAAACCAGGAAGTTCGCCATTGCTGAAGTGGCGAGTGATAAAATCTTCATTGCTTATGGCGTCAATGACGAGCGACTTCCCGAGAGACACGGTTTTCCAATGCGTCTTGTTGCCGAGGATCACAAGGGTGAACGGTGGGTGAAATATGTGAATCGTTTAACGGTGATTGGCGGATAGGCCCAGGCCGGAGGCAATCATTGCCTGCCGGATTATCCGATACGCGCATCAACGCATATCCGGTAGGTGTCCGGGCCGCTGTGGCCGCAGATAACGATTTCGCTTTCTACTACCTGCCGCTGCAGGGAAGGGCAGCAGCGATTCACCTTTTCCAGTGATGCGGCAAAACTATCGGCAGACTGGAAATCATAAAAATGTAGCCAGCCGTCCCGCCTGAGATTCTGCATGGCCAGCGGAAGGAAATCATGGGCCGTCTTTGGCAGCGGCATGATTATCCTATCGAATAGAAGACCGAGGTGCGGAACGATCTCCCGTACGTCTCCGTGCAGGAATTTCACCTGTTTTTCAGCCTTGTTGACTTTCAGGTTGCGCAGGGCGAATGCATGTGCGTCTTTGTTCAGCTCAACACCGATAATCGTGCAGGATTTGTTATAACGGGCGATGAGGAGGGGATAGGGGCCTGCACCTGAAAACATCACGAGAATGGTTTCGTTCGCCTGGATAAGACCGGCAATGCGTTTTCGTTCGTTGCCGCTCCTGACCGAGAAATAGACCGTTTCCGGGTTAAGATGAAGTTTTACGCCAAATTCCTGGTGTATTGTTTCTTTGCGATTTTCTCCGGCAATAATCTTGAGATGTATGATGCGGTATTGACCGCTGTAATTGCCATCTCTTTTGGCCACTACCCTGACATGTTTGTTGATGGAGAGGATCGCCTCGCCGATCAATGACTCATGCTGCTCCAGTTCGGGGGGGATGATGGTAATTGCCATGTCGCCAACAATGTCATAGCCGCGAATGAGCATATCCAGCTCATTGCTTGAAAGGGTATTTTTAAGGGCTTCTTTCAGTTTCATCGTTAGAGGGGAGTAAAGAGCAGCATGTCAAGGAGATTCGCCAGATTATATTGATTTAATACCATAATCGGAAGAGATAGTGAATTCCGGTGGACAATTAGTATACGAATTTGGATAATAAAGCTGGGTGGTCGAGGGCGTGGACGATGGGTCTTCATGATAGAAAAGGATACAAAAGTGAAAGTACTGGTAGCGGAAGATGAGTATACCACACGGCTGATGATACAGGTCTGCCTTGAGAAGTGGGGGTATCGGGTAGACAGTGTTGCCGACGGAAAAGAGGCATGGGAACTGCTGAACAGGGAAAACGGTCCCGAGGTCGCCATACTCGATTGGGAGATGCCGGAGATCGATGGCCTCGAACTATGCCTGCGTATCAAGGCACTGAACCGGGAAAGTCCTATACACGTTATCATGCTCACGGCCCGTGACACGAAACGTGACATCCTGCAGGGATTTGATGCCGGCGCGGATGACTACATAACAAAGCCTTTCAACGATGATGAATTGAGAGCCCGTATTCGCGTGGCTGAGCGCATTGTCAGGATCCAGTCATCACTGCATGAATCCCTTAAGGAACTGAGGCAGGCACTCGATCTGGTTGAATCACTCCAGACAACCGTCATGGTTT
>JAHEMX010000035.1 GCA_024643445.1 Desulfobulbaceae bacterium
GGAATTCTTGCCGACATCATGCAACAGGGCGGCAAGATATAATGGGTCCGCCCGGCCGGTCAGCCAGGCTATCTCCGGTTCTTCCCCGACGGCACGGTGCAGTTCGGCCACGGCCTGCAGCAAGTGCCGATCAACCGTATAAATATGGTAAATATCATGCTGCGCCAGGGCGTCTATCCTGGCAAACTCCGGGATGTACATACCGAGCAGTCCCGTTTCAAGCATCCCCTCGAGCACCGGCAGGGCCTGCTCTGCCGCGCTCAGAATGGCAATAAACGGTTTTGCCATGCGGGGCGTGGATCGTACCCGTGGCGTAATGAGACCGAGATTCTCGGTGATCACCATCTTTGAACGGTGATGTACCGGCACTCCTGTCCGGGCGGAGGCGAGAAAGGTCCGCATCATCAGGTGGGGCTTGCCGATGAGCTCTTCATCACGAGCCACAAGATGGATCCGGTTGCGACGAATCTCGATACCCTTTTCGATCTCCCGGTCAGCGACATCCTGTCCCCCCTCAACCAGGTCGAGAACCTCGTTGACATGATCAAAAAACAGATCACTGATAACCGTGATAGTACGCAAATGGCCGTAAACGTCACGCATGAAACGTTCCACACTCAATCCGGCTTCGCTGTCCTTGTAACCAAAGGCCTCAGCCATCTCCTCCTGCTGATCGAAATAAAGCTGATCGTTCTTCCGGCCGCTGATATAGTGCAGGCGATTGCGGATACGAACGAGCATGTCGCGGGCGTCTCGAAATCGCTCACCCTCGCTTTCCAGCAGGAAACCGGCCTCGACAATCTTTTCAAAGCTGTTGATGCCGAAAACCACCTTGGCCGCCCAGATCATTGACTGGATATCGCGCAAGCCCCCCTTGCTCTCCTTGATGTTCGGCTCAAGCAGATACCCATGGCTGCCGAAACGGGTGCGCCTCTCCTCGTTGTAGCGGTTCAGGTTGGTAACAAACTCGTGCCGCCGGCCATCGACAAATTCCCGCCGGTACAGTTCCATCAATTCATCAAACAGCGGTTCAGACCCGGCGATAAGCCTGGCCTCAAGCAGGGCCACCCGGAAAACAAAGTCTTCTCCCGCCTGCTTTAGAGACTCCGCAATCGTGCGCACACCATGACCGACTTCATAGCCGGTATCCCAGAGCGGGTAGAGAATAGCATCCGCGCATTCACCGATCTCCGCCCGAATTTCCGGGCGGAAAAGGATCATCAGGTCTATATCCGAAAAGGGGAAAAGCTCCTGGCGACCGTAACCGCCAAGGGCAACGAGGGCGATATTCGACGAGGTATTGGGCTTTTCTATCGAGGAGAAGCGCTCGAGAATAAACTGGTCCGCCAAAACGCTGTGGTCGCGCAGCAGGGACAGACCGCTCAACCCCTGGGCCCAGAGTTCATCCAGGGCCTGGCGCTGCGTATTAAGCTTGATGGATGCTGCCATCAGATGGCGTCAAGATTCTCTTCGCCCGTCCTGACCCGGACAATCCGCTCCACTGGTATCACGAAGATTTTGCCGTCACCGATCTTACCGCTGTTTGCAGCGTTTCTGATGCAATCCACGACCTGATCCGCGATATCCGACGGCACGACCACCTCGATTTTCATCTTCGGGATAAAATCGACAACATACTCGGCCCCCCGGTATATTTCCGTGTGACCTTTCTGGCGGCCATACCCCTTCACCTCCGAGACCGTCATTCCCTTTATACCGATCTCGTTCAAGGCATCCTTGACATCGTCAAGTTTAAAAGGCTTCACAATAGCTTCAATTTTTTTCATACCATTCCTCGCTCATCTCTTCCGCACCATCCTGCCCGTTCAAACGCCTGTCAAACAGGCGCCATACTGGCAGGTTATCCGGATTTATCCTGTATTCGTCAGCTTAGTTATTGTTATACGCCGTCTCCGAATGTTCCGTCGAGTCCATGCCGGCCACCTCGGCCTCATCCGTGAGACGCAGCCCGATCGTCGACTGGATTGCCTTGAATATAACCCAACTCACCGCAAAGGCATATACCGATACAACAACCGCACCAAACAATTGCGTTCCCAGCTGGGCGGGATTTCCGGCAAACAACCCGTCGACACCACCGGGATTCACGGCAGTGGTGGCAAAAAGACCCAGGCAAAGGGTGCCCAGCAGGCCACCGACACCATGGATCCCGACAACGTCAAGCGCGTCATCAAGCTTGAATCTTGTTTTAAGATTCACGGCGGTATAACAGAGTGCACCGCCAAGCAGCCCGACAATGATCGCCGCATTGGGCCCGACAAATCCAGCCGTCGGTGTTATCGTGGCCAGACCGGCAATGGCGCCCGAGGCCGCACCCAGCGTTGTCGGCTTGCCCTGCTTAGTCATTTCCATGACCACCCACATGAACATACCGGCCATACCGGCAAGATGGGTGGCAACGAAGGCGGTGGCGGCGATTTCGTCTGCAGCCAGCGCGGAACCGCCGTTAAAGCCGAACCAGCCGAACCAGAGCAGGCCGGTACCAAGGACGGTCATCGGCAGACTGTGCGGCATAAAGCTTGTGCGGCCGTAGCCTCTTCTCGGACCGATGACCAGAACACCGGCAAGAGCCGCCATGCCGCAGGTGGCATGCACAACAAGGCCTCCGGCGAAATCCATAACCCCTCTGGCACCTAGCCAGCCGCCATTGCCCCATATCCAGTGACAGACCGGGTTATAGACCAGGACTGCCCAGAGCACGGAGAATACGATGAACGGCACGAATCTTACCCGTTCGGCAAAAGCGCCGGTAATCAGTGCGGGAGTTATGATGGCGAACATACACTGGTAGATCATGAAGACGGTCTGGGGTATCGTCGTCGCATAGTGGGTGCTCGGTTCTGTGGTCACACCGCTGAGTCCTAAAAAAGACAAATCGCCGATGAATCCGCCGATGGTGGGGCCAAAGGACATGGAATAGCCCAGATAGACCCACTCGATGCTGATCAGTGAAATCATAAACAGACTCTGCATGATGGTGCCTAAAACGTTTTTCCCCCGCACCATCCCAGCATAAAAAAGGGCCAGCCCCGGTGTCATCAGGAGCACCAGTCCGGCTGACGCCAGAATGAATGCGGTATCCGCCTTGTTCATGTTATTCCTCCCCGGTTTCAGACCGGCAAAACGCCTAGCAGCCGGTAGCTATATTACATTTTTGTGCTAAAGTTACATTTTGTCGTTTCGAGAATAACATGGTTGGAATAATATTCAATATTTTTTTCATGCATCGCAGCGCTGCAGCTATCTTATCTCACCCGTAAAAAGCAGTACTCCTTGAACAAAAAAATACAGAAAAGGGGACGCCCGGTCTGCCTACACTTCTTAGTAACAGTGATCGGGTTTGCGCGTTACCTGCTCGTTTCTCCCGTTGCCCAGTCCATCCATACCAGCCGGTATGGCTATTGTCTGCCGTTCCTGCCGTTCTTCCTATTGACGAACCATATCCGGTTAGGTATTAGGTAGATGATAGAGACTCTTTCAAAATGCTCGATCGAAAGAGGTGAGTAATGCCGGTATCCATATCAAAGAAAACCATAGAGCCTTCGCAGAGGTTAGCAGATGAAAGTTGCTGGAAAGCATTTCAGAACCATTTGGCCTGATCCGGAAACTGACGGCAAGATCGTCATTATCGATCAGCGCAGACTGCCGCATGAGTTCGTGACGAAAACGCTTGTCACTGCTGAAGACGCCTTCGTTGCGATAAGGGGCATGCTCGTCCGGGGAGCCGGCCTGATTGGCGTTACCGCCGCTTATGGCATGTACCTGGCTGCGCTCAATGCCCGCAGTTCGACAATCCACAAGGATATGACGGCAGCTGGCGAGCGCCTCAAATCGGCCCGTCCCACCGCACAGAATCTCGCCTGGGCCGTAGACCGGGTACTCGCTACTGTCAAGAACATCAAAGATCCTGATGATGTCAGGCAGGCGGCATTTGCCGTCGCCTCGCAAATGGCCAACGAGGATGCCCGTTACTGCCGACAGATCGGTCAGCACGGCAGACTTCTGATCGGGGACATCTGGCAGAAAAAGGGAAAAAAACGTGTCAACATCCTGACACATTGCAATGCCGGCTGGCTTGCCTTCGTGGATTATGGCAGTGCCACTGCTCCCATCTACGCCGCGCGTGATGCCGGTATCGAACTTCATGTCTGGGTCGACGAGACCCGTCCCTGGAACCAGGGCGCCCGGCTGACCTGTTGGGAATTCCAGCAGGAAGGAATCGCCCATACGCTGATCACCGACAATGCCGGAGGACACCTGATGCAGGAAGGGCTTGTCGACATGGTCATTGTCGGCTCTGATCGAACCACGCATACCGGGGATGTTGCCAACAAGATCGGCACCTACCTCAAAGCGCTTGCGGCAAAAGACAACAATATTCCTTTCTACGTTGCTCTGCCTTCCTCCTCCTTCGACTGGAAACTTGATAAAGGTAAAGAAATTCCAATAGAAGAAAGATCCGGAGATGAAATCACCACTATTGCCGGACTCTCAAAAGATGGTACAATAGAGTCAGTCAGGATAACGGCTGCAAACACCCTCACACGCAACTACGGTTTCGATGTGACCCCGGCCCGGCTGGTCACCGCATTGATCACCGAGCGGGGAGTTGTCGAGGCTGAACGCTCAGCAATCCATGCGATGTATCCTGATCAAGCTTCAGCCCTCGGACAATTTAAACGGCAAGGTAAAGTGATGGCGCACGGAGAGAAACGAAAGTTTGATAGATGGGATTCCTCGCATCTGCTGAATTATATTATTCTTGACGAAGATGGGACGAGGGGGCGTTACGCGATGGCCAGGACCCTTGATGTGAGCCTGAACGGCATTCGTATGGAATCGGTGGAAGCGTTGGCAAGCGAAGGCATGATAGAAGTCACCCTCGGTGTTGAAGAGGATCTGATCGACCTCATCGGCCGCATCACCTTCTGCAAGCCTGAAGGTGACAGGTTCGTCTCAGGCGTTGAGTTCATCAAGATGTCCGCCGAAGGGCGCAGGGTCTTCCGCCGCTACGCCGAAGTATTCAAGCGGCAGGCCACTGAAGGGATCAAGTAAGAACAATTGTCGGTCGGCCTGTCCCCCGACTGCCGTTGCTGCTCTTGCAAAATCAGACGGCCGGCATTGTTCTTAGTCTAGACATTCCGACCGTAGACATCTTCGAAGCGGACGATATCGTCTTCCCCCAGGTAACTGCCGATCTGCACCTCTATCAGCTCAAGCGGGATCGCACCGGGGTTTTCCAGCCGGTGATTATTGCCGGCAGGGATATAGGTTGACTGATCCTCGTGCAGCAGAAACTCCTTCTCACCGTTGACTACCCGGGCCGTTCCTTTTACCACCACCCAGTGTTCATGTCGGTGATGGTGCATCTGCAGGGAAAGTTTTCCCCCCGGATACACGGTGATCCGCTTGATCTGGAAACGCTCCTCAATTTCCAGCACCGAATAACTTCCCCATGGGCGGTAAACGGTCTGGTGTATCTTGAACTCGTTGCGCTTTTCTTTCTTGAGCCGCTGAACGATCTTCTTCACATCCTGGGCTCGCGACAGGGGAGCGACCAGAACCGCATCCGAGGTCTCGATCACGAGCGTATCCTCCAGCCCCACCGTGGCAACCATCCTGCCCTCTGAACGTATCAGCGAGTTCCTGGTATCCTCGAGCAACACATCACCGCGGCTCACGTTGCCGTTCTCATCCTTGTCAAGGACCTCGTAGAGTGCCTGCCAGGAACCGATATCACTCCAGCCAAGATCTGCAGCGACGACGACCGCCCGAGAGGTCTTTTCCATCAGGGCGTAGTCAATTGAATCATCGGGGCATGCCTCCATGTCCTGACTGGCAAAACGGTAAAACTGCCCGTCTCTTGTTCCATTGGCAACGGCAGCACTCATGCAGGAAAGAATATCCGGCGCGTGCTCCTTCATTTCCCGGCGGAACGTTCCCAGCGAGAAGGCAAACATGCCGCTGTTCCAGAAATAGTTTTTTTCAGCAATATATTGTTCGGCTACTTCCCGGGCCGGTTTCTCCTTGAAAGACAACACCTTCCCGTCTTCTCCTCGCTCAATGTAACCGTAGCCGGTCTCCGGCCGGACCGGTGCCACACCAAAGGTCACGATATGCCCCTGCCCCGCCTTCTCTGCCGCTTCCTGGACCGCTTCAATAAATGAATCAACCCTCGTGATAAGATGATCGGCTGGCAAAACAAGAAGGACCAGGTCATCATCAGCTTCCTTGCTGAAAATATACTCAACGGCTCCGCTGACTGCGGGGGCGGTGTTTCGCCCAACCGGTTCCAGCAGGATGGTATACGCCCCGTCTCGCCAGATCTCGTCAATTTGACTGCGGGTGACAAAGCGATGCTCTTCACCGACGACAATCACCGGCGGCAGCATGCCGGGAACGCTGCTGACTCTCGTCAGTGTCGTCTGCAGCAGCGATGTCTGATCTGTCAGGCAGAGTAATTGTTTGGGGTATATCTCCCGGGAAAGAGGCCACAGCCTCGACCCGGTCCCACCTGCCAGAATGACCGGCTGAATAGACTTCATTCTCTTCTCCTCTTGCTCTAAAGATAGGACAGCCCTGCTTAGCGGCCGCGGATAAGCTTCAACAATTCTTCTGTTTTCTGTTGCAGTAACAGGCTGTCACCGCGGCTTTCAACGTTCAGCCTGAACAGCGGCTCCGTATTGGATTTTCTGATATTAAACCGGAAATCGTCAAAGGCAACACTCAGACCGTCAACATATTCATGGCGACCGCCGGAAAACTGTTTTTCAATCCGGCCAATAGCTGCCTCCGGGTCCTGGACGACGGAATTTATCTCACCTGAGATCGGATAAGCACTCATCCGCTCACCGATCAGTTCAGACAACGATTTCCCGGTCCGGCTGATAATCGAACAGACCAGGAGCCAGGGAATCATTCCCGAATCACAGCAGCCGAAATCCCGGAAATAGTGGTGTGCCGACATCTCTCCGCCATAGATGGCGTTTTCCTGCCACATCCGCTCCTTGATCAGGGCATGACCCGTTTTTGTCACGACCGGCACCCCGCCGGCCCCGCTCACGAGCTCGCGGGTATTCCAAACCAGGCGCGGGTCATGCAGGATTTTGCCGCCTTTCTCATGGCGCAGCATCTCAAGGGCCAGCAATCCTACCACATAATAACCGTCGACAAACCGCCCTTGCTCATCCCAGAAAAAACAGCGGTCAAAATCGCCGTCCCAGGCAACACCAAGGTCTGCCCCGCTGGCACGCACCATGGCTGCTGTCTCCTCTCGCTTCTCGGGCAAGAGCGGGTTCGGCACTCCGTGCGGAAAGGTGCCGTCGGGCTGATGATGCAGCCGCACAAAATCTATCGGCAAATGCTCCTCGAGCAGATCGATGACCGCGCCGGCGCAGCCGTTGCCGCTGTTGACGACAAGCTTCAACGGTGCCAGGGCCTTGACATCGATATAACCAAGCAGGTGTTTGATATACGACGTTTTATCCGCCTGTTGAAGCTGGGCACCCCTTCGTTTCCCCGGATCGGGAAGCGCACCTGCGGAAATAAGCTCGCCCATGCGGAACAGCCCGTTCTCGCCGGTAACCGGTCGAGCGTTGCGGGTTACAAACTTCATGCCGTTGTAGTCGGCGGGGTTATGACTGGCGGTAATCATGATACCGCCGTCTATCCCCTCTTCGGCCAGACTGAAGGCGCCGTGATAGACCTCTTCCGTGCCGCAGAGACCAAGATGCAGCACATCAACACCCATTTCATTGAGGCCCTGCGCCACCTTTTCTGTCAGTTCCGGACTCGACAGCCTGATATCGCGCCCGAGCACGATCCTGGCCGGCTGATACACGACGGCGAAGGACCTGCCGATGTCCAGCGCCAGGTCAGCGTTGAGCTGGTCCGGAACTTTTCCCCTGATATCATATGCTTTAAAGCAAGCAGGCAGGTCACCGACCATTTTTTGTTCCCTTTTTTTAAAAGGCTGGTATAGTTTATCCCCTGTCGTTATCAACACCGTACATTACCCTTATCCTAGCCAATTAGTAAAGGTTTTCTGACAACTTATCTCTTATCATGAAAGGAATAATACTGGCCGGAGGTACCGGCACCAGACTCTACCCGCTCACCAAGGTCATCAGCAAGCAGCTCATCCCTGTCTACGACAAGCCGATGATCTACTACCCTCTTTCGGTGCTGATGCTTTCCGGGATCAGGGACATACTCATCATATCAACCCCCCATGACAGGCCGTATTTTCAGGAACTTTTCGGAGATGGCTCCCAGCTTGGCCTGTCGATCAGTTATGAGGAGCAGCCCAGTCCCGATGGACTGGCCCAGGCCTTTCTGATCGGTAAATCGTTCATCGGCCGTGATTCAGTGAGCCTGATTCTGGGCGACAATATCTTCTTCGGACCCGGATTTACAGCAATTGTTGAAAAGAGCGCCCGGCTTGAAAAAGGAGGCCTGATTTTCGGTTACCTGGTAAAAGATCCTGAACGCTACGGTGTCGTTGAATTTGACGATCAGAACAACGCGGTCAGCATTGAGGAAAAGCCCAGCAAGCCGAAATCAAAATTCGCGGTGCCGGGACTCTATTTCTATGACAATGACGTTGTCGCCATCGCCGAGCAGGTGAAACCCTCACCCCGGGGAGAACTGGAAATCACCGATATCAACATGGCCTACCTGCGGCGCGGCGACCTCAGGGTACAACCCCTGGGACGGGGCTTCTGCTGGCTCGATACCGGTACCCACGAATCGCTGCAGCAGGCCTCAAGCTATGTCCAGGCCGTCCAGGACCGCCAGGGACTCAAGATTGCCTGCATCGAGGAGATCGCCTACCAGCTGGGCTACATCACCATTGATGAGCTGGCAAGGCTTGCCCGGGACACCATGAAAAACCAGTATGGCCAGTACATACTTGATATCATTGAAGAAGAAAAGAATTCCCAGAACGGCAACCTATGAAAATTCTGATCATCGGCAGCGGTGGCCAGCTCGGCACCGACTGCATCGGCGTACTGCAGGACAACCACCGGATCACCCCGGTTGATTTCCCGGAAATCGATATCACCAGCCGCCGGAGTGTGGAGAATATCTGCAAAACAGCCGACCCGGAACTCATCATCAACTGCGCCGCCTTCACTGCCGTTGATGCCTGTGAAACTGAACGGGAAACCGCCTGGAAAGTAAACGCCGAGGGTCCGCGCATCATTGCCGAGACAATAAAGGACGGGGGCGGCAGTCTCATTCACATCTCCACCGACTATGTCTTTGACGGCAGCAAACCCGTGCCAGAACCGTACCGCGAGAATGACTCCGTCAACCCGATTTCAGAATATGGAAGGAGCAAGCTTGCCGGTGAAAAAATCGTTCTTGAGACCCTGCCGGATGCGATCATTCTGCGAACTGCCTGGCTCTACTCGGCCCATGGACCGAATTTCCTGAAGACCATGTTGCGCCTTGCCCTCTCTGACAGTACCCGCCGTTTCACCATCGTAGACGACCAGTTCGGTTCACTGACCTGGTCCTACCGGCTGGCACGCCAGATCGAGCGGCTTATTGACGCCCCGGTGAAAGGCATTATGCACACCACCTCCGAGGGTTATTCATCATGGTTCCAGGCGGCCTGCTATTTCCTTGAAAAAATGGGCGTTGAGCATTCCTTTGCCGCATGCACCACGGCAGATTACCCGACAGCCGCCAGTCGGCCAAAGAACTCGATCCTGGAAAACGGGGTGCTTGACGCTCAAGGACTATCGGTATTCAGATCGTGGCAGGAGGATGTCGACGAGTTTGTCGGACGGTACAAGGATCAGCTGCTTCGGGAAACAAGGGCGCTTCTCGGCGGCTGACTAGCCTGAATATTTCCTGGAAAAACAACAGAAAAAGAAAAAAAAGAAATAATTTCAAATTATTGACTGGTGTTGTTGGGTCGATATCAAGGCTGCAGTTTGTACTTTTCATCCCACTAGTGAAAGACCAGACTTTCCACCCTTCGGGCGAGTCGATACGGTCTGCGATCCTGCGTCGCTTTTGGGGGAGGCCTATTGCGTATAGTGCCTCCCCCAAGTCTCCTTGACTCGCAGGCCGTCTCAACTCGTAAAATATGCAGGCTAGCCCCGGAATTTCATGAGCGTTTTCATATAAAATCTTCCCCGGGGCGAACCGATACCGCCCTCACTCCTGCGTCGCTTTTGCGATTTACCTGCGATCTGTATGGGCAATCGCAAGTCTGCTTGACGAGCGGGTTGACTCAACTCATGAAATATCCGGGTCAGCGTCCAGTCGTGTGCGTCAGATTGCAGGCCGGCGTGTCGGCATTGTTCTTCGGCAGGCTTTCTTCCATGCTGAAATCCCTTACCAGGATCTGGATCTGCTTCTCAAGATCGGCCTCCAGGGCCGTTATCTTGAAGCCGGTAACGAAAAAGTCCGGGTTGGAATCGGGTCTTGCCCAGCAGCTTGTCGCGTCAATGACAATTTCGCCGCGGCCGACGACCTCTTTTGGCAATTTTATCCGCAGACGAAAGTCTTTATCCACTTTAATCGCCTTCTCGCTGACCAGCATTATCCCGCCGGCGGAAATGTCGGCGAGATGTCCGATGATTTTACTGCTCAGCTCATCAAACACCCGCAGGTAGAAGACGAGGTGGCGGCGTTCTATCGCGCGTTTTTCACGTTTTTCAGATTCCTGTCCCTGTTCTGTCATCGTTCACCTCAAGCCAATGGAATCAGTTCAACCTGACCGAGAGCACCCATACTTTTGCCGCGAATCACCAGCACTCCCCTGATGTCCGTCAGTTCTCCGGCAACGCGCAATGCCCGGTCGATACCATCGTGTTCGGGATATCCGCCCCGGACCTCATTGCCAAGCCGGGTGGCTGCCGCATCGGCAATTGCCGCGGAATCGGCCGTAACGGTAACCGAGTCGGCAGTTCCGAAACTCAGCGAGTGTCCAACGGTTCCGGAAGAGGTGCATATGCCAAGCGGCATGTCAAGAGGATCAATCTGCAGTCCGATACGGTTGCTCAGAGGTGACTCCCCGGCAAAGATACCAATGACGCAGCGCGCTGATCGCTGCAGGAAGATGTCGCCTCCGTTTTCAACGATCACCTCTTTCTGCCCCGATTTCAGAAGCCCCCGGCAGACATATTCGGCGATAGCACCGGCAACAGCCGCCATCGGCCCGACGCCGGCAATCTGTCCCGCGGCCAGCATGTCCCGGATGATGGGGGGAGCCAGTTTGTCGGCCGGCAGCGGCTTGAGAGATGAACCGAAGTCCGGGTGCTGTTCGACATAATGCTCGACCTGCAGCCGGTAATACATCGCGAGCTCACCGGACGTTTTCGTCACATCCGATTCTGCCAGAATATGTAAGTCTGTCTCCCGGAACCGAAAATATGTCGAGACCAGGCCGTCCTGACCGGACAGCTTACGATAAACCCTGTGGCGATAGGATCCGGGTTCTTTTCTGCGTTTGTCTGCTTTTTTCGCCATGGCTTCACGTCTCTGAGCTCATCCTCATCTCAAGCGGCTGCATTTTCTGGCACGTGCGCGAAAGAAAGCTTACTATGTAAGCTTTAATATGCCAAGTGATCATGACAACGCAACAGACCATACTCTTTTTTACCAGGTACCCGCTCCCCGGTGCAACCAAGACACGACTTATCCCAGCTCTTGGCGCCGACGGCGCGGCCGCCATCCAGCGCACCATGACCCGGGTCATTCTCGATACCCTGCGTTCCTGTGGCCGCTATCGCCTGGAGATCTGCTATGCCGGCAGCACCCGTGCCTCGATAGCCCAATGGCTCGGAGATGAGCTATGCTATGCCAGACAAGGCGATGGCGATCTTGGCGAGCGGATGCGGGAGGCACTGTTTCGGCACCATCATAAGAAGCGTCCGGTCTGTCTGGTGGGTTCGGACTGCCCGCATCTCAGCTGTACTATCATCAGCGAGGCATTTTCAGCCCTGACCCTGAGTGATCTGGTCATCGGTCCAAGTTATGATGGCGGCTACTATCTGATCGGCTGCAGCCCGGCGCTAGAGTCCAGCTTTTTACCGGCTCTGTTCAGGGACATTGACTGGGGCAAGGCCTGCGTCCTGGAACAGACGATTGCAATCATTAACCAGGCAGGCAAAAGCCTGCATCTCCTGCCAAGGCTCCATGACATCGACACCCCGGAAGATCTCAGATATTTCAGTTATCATCCCGACCCTCAATGAAGCGGCCAACATCGACTCCCTCGCCGGGATGCTTGGCGGATCCGTTGGAGAGATCATTCTTGTCGATGGCGGAAGCAGTGACGATACCGTCCGCAAGGCCCGGAGCTGGGGCTTTCGTGTCATTGAGGAGGCAGCGGGCAGAGCGGCTCAGATGAATGCCGGGAGCAAAAAAGCCGGCGGGGCGATCCTGCTGTTTCTCCATGCCGATTCAAGGCTGCCGCTCCATTTTGCCGAGCTGATTAGCAGAACGCTCGCAGACAAGCAGATTGCGCTCAGTTCATTCTCGCTTGGCGTTGATACCGAAAACCGGATCTTAAAGGGCATCGTGGCACTGGCAAATCTCCGCAGCCGTCTTTTCAGGCTGCCCTATGGAGACCAGTCGTTTGCCCTGAGAAAAGAGATTTTTATAACCCTGGGGGGATTTCCCGATCTGCCGATCATGGAAGATTACGAGCTGGCCAGAAAGGCCGCCGGGCGCGGAACGGTCGTAACACTCCCGCAGGTGCTGGTAACATCGGATCGGCGCTGGAGAAGACTGGGGACCGTGCAGACGACGCTGATCAATCAACTGGTCGTCATCGGGTTCAAGTGCGGCGTATCGCCGGCAAAGCTCGCTTCACTTTACCGGAATGGACTCTTCGGGCGCAATTGACATCTCCCGGACCTGGTCAGTCCCGGAGAAGGTATCGCTGCTCAACCTCATAAGATCCTGGACGCTCTTGAAAGAAATCGCCGGGGTTTTCTGCCGGAAGGCCTCCCGTATATCCTCATCCTTGATGGTCTTTCTCGCCAGCTCAGAAAGATCATTCAGGGCCGGGCAGGTCTGGCAGGTTCGAAGCATCTCGTTCTCCGGCGCCAGCAGGGTGCCGAGAATGATATGCAGCAGCACCACCACGATACCGGCCTTTGCCACACCGAGCAGCGCCCCGAGCAGGCGATCGAACCAGGACGTGATCGTTACCTGGATCACGTAGGACAGGCCTTTGCTGAGCAGCGTGGCCGCAAGATAGGTCGCGGCAAACAGAATGACGTAAGCACTCAGGAATATCACTTTCGGATTATCTGAAATATCACGAAGAAAAGGAAAGATCTGATCGTGATAACGGCTTGCGGCAAAATAACCGAGATAAAGGGCGAGCAGCGGAACGATCTGCTTAAGGAGACCGAGCCATATTCCCCTACCCACAAATAGAAAGATTATGCCAATAATAACAAAATCATAGGCGCTCAAATGAAGACTTTCCATTATACCCTCTTGCGCAACACAGAAATGAGTCGTACCGTGTCGACTGGTTGTGAAGTATTTATTCTAGTTATCAATACCGTTTGAAATTACAATAGAATTCTATTATTTACCATGTTATCTCCATTTTCCAATCAATTTTCATCCCCGTTGTTACCCGATAATCTCCAGCAGTTGATACGTGCCCAGGCGCCGGGAAACAGACTTGCCATTGCCATTACTGACACACGAGTGTCCAGGAACGGCCAGGAAAAAAGCATCGAAAACATCTGGCTGACGGACGAAGAACTGCAGCAGCTCAATCGTTTCTCATTTGACAAAAGACGGGCCGAATGGCTTTCAGGAAGGATCTGCGCAAAACAGGCGGCTCTTGAGCTGCTCAACATCGCTGATGACTCGCGGGTCATGCAGCCGCATGACATCGTCATTGAAACCAATCTGGCCGGCCGGCCTTATCTCCGGGTAAACAGCACCACCAGTTTCAGCGACCTTGACATATCCATTTCCCATTCCCACGACATGGCGGTTTCCATCGCCGCCCGCGGATTGTGCGGTGTTGATATACAGCTGCTGAACGACACGCTTTTCAAAGTCAGACAAAAATACTGCGACGATTCTGAAGCCGCCATCCTGGATGTTATTACCGATGACCAGCTGCTTCAGCTCGGACGACTCTGGGTCGGTAAAGAGGCGGTGCGGAAATGCCTCAGTCCGATCCAGTTGCTTGGTTTCCTGGAGATCCAGCTTGAAAGAAGCACTATT
>JAHEMX010000036.1:0-11093 GCA_024643445.1 Desulfobulbaceae bacterium
TGTCGAAGAGTGTCTTCGTGCCAAAACCGAAGATAATATCGGCTCTATCGTTCTCGGCTGCGGCGGCATGGCAGACCTGACGAGTCATATTCAAAAAGAGGTGGGATTGCCCATTGTCGAGGGAGTTACGGCTGCCGTGAAACTGGCCGAATCCCTGGTAAGTCTTGGATTGGGAACAAGTAAATACGGAGATCTGGCGTTGCCCCGTCCTAAACTCTTCACCGGGCAATTTGCACATTTGTCTCATCTCGACGGCTAACTCCTAGTTTTTTCGATTTTTTTCTCTCTCCCGGCCTGGAACTCTTCCAGGGTCGGTTTGTGTATCTCAAACTGACTGTCGGAGACGATATAGTTATCGGCGTGCAGGCGGGCAATGGGATGGTAAGCATCGCTATTGACGTATAACGTTGCCGGATCGATACAATCATCGCGAACCAGCATATGTACAACACGTCCAATGATGATTGAACGTCCGACGTATTCGATAGTCTGTTCAAGTCGACATTCCATCGCCACCGGTGCTTCGATGATGCGGCCGGGTTTCACTTTCATGCTCGGCGCGAGATGGAGACCCGTCTCTACAATTTCATCCACCTCCGGGGAGAAATCAACGCTGCACTCAACCATGCCCTGCTCCAATGGCCGATCGACCATATGGACAACGAACTCGCCCGTATCCTTAATGTTTTTCGTCGTGTCTTTCGGTCTCCCATCAGGGCGATTCTGAATACCGAGGATGATAACCGGAGGTTCGTCTCCAAATACATTGAAGAAACTGAACGGAGCGGCATTGGGAACGCCATCCGTCGACAGGGTCGTAACCAGCGCAATTGGTCTTGGGGCTACGAAGGCACACAGCAGTTTATAACGTGCCTCCTTTTCCAGGATGTCAAAATCAAATTCCATTTCATTCTCCTTTCTGCAGGAATCAATACACCGCATCCCATCACTCATGTGAAGTGATCAGCGAAAGGTTCTTAAACAGGCTGCTATACATTTTTAGATATGCCTTATAACTGGTCGATTCCTTCGTCATTCAGGGGATCTGCGTGGTACCTCATCCCGGATGTTCCGGTACTTGGAGCCTGATGCGGCAGCATCAGTGAACGTGAGCATTTGTTTGCCTGAGCAGGTTCTTGGCGGTGACATCGATTACCTTTTAAAATGCTAGAGACGGAAGAGGACCTTTGGCAGATAGGTAGCGGTCCACGGGATCAGCATGACCACGAACAGTGTCAGCAACTGCATGACAACAAAAGGAATCACGCCCCAATACATGTCCTTGTAGCTGAAATTATCGGGAGCGATACTTCTCAGGAAAAAGATGGACGGTGCCATCGGCGGCGTCAGATAGGATGTCTGCAGGGTGACACAGACCATAACGCCGAACCACACCGGATCGATTCCTGCCTGCCGGATGAGGGGATCAAAGATTGGAATGGTCACCAGGACAACGGAAATCCAATCGAGAATGAATCCCAGCAGGAAGATGATGGCAAGAAACAATGCGATCATTCCGGTTGGCCCCAGGTCAAAGACACCCACCATCTGGTTGACCAGATCCTTGCCGCCGCCAACGACAAAGATACTTGAAAACAAGGTGCCTCCTGCGATGATGAGAATAACCATCGAGGTGATGAGGACCGTTTGCCGGAGGGCCTTAACAAAGATCTGTATGGAAAACTCCCGGTAGGCGACTGACAGGAGAACCGACCCGAGAGCCCCAACGGCTGCGGCCTCGGTAGGCGAGGCTATGCCGGCAAAAATGCTGCCGAGAACGGCTATGATCAGGGCCGTGCAGGGAACCAGGGCGGTAAATGCCAGCCATAGTTTCTGGCTGAAGGGAATGGTTAATTCAGCTGTCGCTATGGGTGGGGCGACATCAGGATCAAGCCAGCAGCGGATGAGGATATAAATGATAAAAAAAGCAACCATCGCTGCGCCTGGAATCATGATTCCTGCAAAAAGGTCGCCCACGGACATCTCTGCAATGGATGCGTATATGACAACCACAATGGAGGGTGGAATGATAGTTCCCAGGGCCCCGCCGGAACAGATGGTGCCCGATATGAGGTCTTTACCGTAGCCGGCCGAGACCATCGCCGGAATGGCCATGAGGCCGACAACGATTTCAACGGCACCAATGACACCCGATGTTGCGGCAAAGATCGCACACATGATTATCGAAGTCACGGCTAGGCCGCCGGGCAATCGTCCAAGCCATACGCGTGTGGCAACGAACAGGCGTTTGGCGATCCCGGAACTCTGCAAAATGGCCCCCATGAACACAAAAAGGGGAATGGCGGCCAGAATGAGATTTGAACTGATATCTAAAATCCGACCGTAAAGCTGGGCACCCAGAGCGGCCCCGAACATTTCGTAGCCGAAGACCAGTGAAATGGAGAAAAGGCTGAATGCTACGGGAAAGCCCATGAAAACCATGAAGAAGAGGGCGGGAAACATCCAGACGACAACCGCGAGATCAAACATGCTTAGGCTCCGTCAGGGTCACTGGCGATGAGCGCCAAGGTTGTTGGGTGAATGATGCCGATCAGATGGCGGATCGCCTGGGCACAGCTTTGCAGAAATAAAACGGAAAGACCGATGGCAATCGCCGTGTAGTAGGGCCAGATGATTGGCGCCCAGGGACTGACCCGCTCCACCTGGCCGGTGACGAAAGCCTCATAAGCATCACCCACGGCGGCGTCACAAATGATGTACATTACCGGCAGGAAGAGAAGGACATAAAAGACTAAATTAAAAATATGCTGAACGCGCAATGGCATCCGTGCGGATAGAAAATCGATGCGGATGTGCTGGTTCTGCAGCAGGGCAAACCCCGCAGCACCAAGGAAAATAGTGCCGTTGATCATATATGACAAATCAAAGGCCCAGAGCGTGGGGGAATCGAATATTCGTCGGGCAACGACCTCGTAGAGCATCGCACCTACGAGGGCAACGACCATCACCATGGTGAGATTCGCCAATACCTTGGACAAGCGGTCCACCAGGGCCAGCAGTCTGTCCAAACCTGGATGAATTTTCATATGCAGCCCATTCCGGTCAAGTAGTAGCGGGATCCTCCATCAGGACCCCGCTGTGATTCAAGCAGAGATTCGTCTCTCGCTATTTGTCTCCAAGCCGGTAATCACCGTATTTGACCCACTTGTCCAGGAAACCGTAGTAAGAAGTCGAAACCTTCTCCATCCAGGGATTCCCCTTTTTCGTCTGCTCAGCTGCTTTTGTCTCCGACCATTTGCGGGAAATCACGCGAACCTTGGCGATCAATTCGGGCGAGAGGGTGACAAACTCGTTGTTGCCCTTCTGCAGTTCCGCCATCGCATCAAGATCTGCCATTCCGGTTTTCAGGAAACCGGTGAGGGTGGCCATGCGGCCGGCCATTGTCAGTTTCGCCTTGAGGTCATCGGAAAGGCCATCCCAGACGTCCTTTTTCCACAAAGCTTCATAGGCGAAACTTGGTGAATGAATACCCGGGATAATGATATATTTAGCGATGTTCTGGTAACCCAGTTTGATATTGGTACTGGGAGTCGCAAACTCGGTCGCGTCGATAATTCCACGTTCGAGTGAGGGATAGATTTCAGTTATCTGCAGAACCGTCGGTGAAGCTCCGAGTTCGGTAAGCAGGTCAGCCCAAGCCCCGGCAGTGCGGACTTTCAATCCTTTCAGGTCTTCCTCGGTGCGTACTGCTTTATTGGAATTCAGGAAGATCTCAGTCGGACCGATACCGCTGATAACCGGATGAAGATTCATGGTTGCATGCCGCTGCTCAACCCAGAGCTGTTCACCGCCGCCTTCATAGATCCAGTGAAACATAGCTTCGGCGGAGAGGCCTCCGGGCATGCCGGTAAACAAGGCATTTACCGGATCGGTGTTTACCAGAAACGCCGGGTAAAAAAAGGCGATATCAGCGATACCATCCTGGACTGCCTTCGGGCCCTCGAAGGCATTGGCCAGAACACCGACCCCGTATCCTTTGATTTCCACCTCGCCGTTGGTCAACTGATGGACATAGTCGATAAATACGCTGACGAAATCCCTGTAGGTGCCGCTGTTCTCGGTTACAAAGGTCGTCAGTTTCCATTTATATTTCGCCTCTGCATGAACCGGTGTAACCCACGCAGATAAAGCAATCGTCCCAACCACGAGTGCCGTCAGCAGCCCCCTCGTTTTTCTGTGTTGATTCATGGAACCCTCCTCGGATCAATTGTTGTTATTATAATGCCTTTTCCCTGGGCTCTCAGGTGCAAATGCGAACATCAATCCCGGAATTTTTACCTCCGAGCAGGCTTGAGACCATTGCATTGATCGAGCCCGTTTACGCAACCGATCGAACCTTCACGGTTGCACACAGTATTACAATTGATTATTGTCTACTGTAAATGATATTTTAGTATACTTGATCGATAAATATTGTACACATTAAAATCAAACCAGGGTGATCCGGCACCCTTTTATTTTTCAATGAGCTGCGCTAAGATGGCCTTGAGTGCCTGGAAACCTCATAGGCATTGATATGGGAAACACCAGCGGTCAGTGCTGAAGAGAGCAATTCTTCACTGTCTCATGAAGATACAAAAAAATATATCCGCATAACGAAATAAACGCTCAGGTAATACTTATATGACCACAAGCCACGTTGAGGAAAAGAAATCACGTGTTGAAGTTGCCTACCTCTCTCTACGTTATGCTATTATCGAGCAGGCCCTGGAGCCCGGGACCAAACTGCCCGAAGATGCGATCGGCTCCGTCTTTGAGATGAGCCGGACCCTTGCTCGCGAGGTTCTGACAAAACTTCAGTACGACGGCTTGGTCGAGGTCAAGAGAAAACGCAGCGCAACCGTTGCCCGTCCGAGTCTGACCGAGGCCCAGGAGGTGTTCGGCGTGCGGAAGTGTCTCGAGCGGGCGGTCGTTCGTCAGATCTGCGAGCGCTGGAGTAAAGTGATGGAGGAAGAGCTGGAGAAACACATAAGGGCTGAGGATGATGCTATCAAAGCGGACAATAATGCCTTATCGATTCGTCTTGCCGGTGAATTTCATATCCGCTTGGCGGAACTTTCCGGGAATAGCCTGCTCAAGAAATACGTCGATGAAGTCGTGAGCCGCTGTTCGTTGATTCTCGCACTATATGCCCGCCCGCACTCATCACAATGTGCGGTAACGGAACACCGGGAACTGATCAAGGCTTTCTCGGCCAAAGATGTTCCACGGGCGCTCGAGCTGATGAATGAGCACCTGGGGGCGGTGGAACAGCGGGCGATGATTCCGGGAACCGCGACGAAGAAACTGGATTTGTGCGATGTTATCCAGAAATACGCCGGGCAGATCGACCATGCGTAACCAGCCGGGATATTTCACGAGTTGAGACAGCCTGCCAGTCAATCAGACTGGTGACTCACCAGGCGCTCACAGGTTAAATGCAAAAGCGGTGCGGGAGAGTGGGCTGTGACGACTCACCTCGGGTGAGTCTTGCCGGAAACTGAAGCACTGTTGGTTAGAGGATAAACTGCACCTGCCATAAACCCTGAAATTACCGCAATAATTCATTTTATTTTAGACGTGCCACGGTGATTGAATAAAATGGTTTTGAAATATTCTGGCCAACCGGCATGGCTATCGGATGAAAGGGGTCAGCGCAGGCCGCGGATGGGTAGCATCACGGGGTACCGTCTTTCCTGCTTCTGTAATCCTGAGAGGTTCCTGAGATCGACGCTGCAGTCGCGGCGGTGTACAACCGGCAGGCGCGCGAAATCGTCCTACATGTCCCCGCCGAGGTAGGCGGCCTTGATCCTGTCGTCGTTGAGCAACTCTTTGGAAATACCACTGATCACCACATTGCCGGTGGTCATGGCATAGGCGCGATGGGAAATGCTGAGCGCCATCCGGGAATTCTGCTCAACCAGCACAACCGATACGCCCTCGTCCCGGTTGATCGCAACGATTGATCGGGCGATGTCCTGTACCAGTTTCGGAGCGATTCCCAGCGAGGGCTCGTCCAACAGCAAGAGGCGCGGTTTTGCCATCAGGGCACGGGCGATGACCAGCATCTGCTGCTCACCGCCGCTCAGGGTGCCGGCAGCCTGAGAAAAGCGTTCCCGTAGACGGGGAAAACGTTCGAGGACGCTATCCAGTGTTTTGGCAATAGCAGCTTTATCTTTCCGGGTGAAGGCCCCCATCAGCAGGTTGTCCTTGACCGACATGAAAGGAAAGACCCGCCGTCCCTCCGGGACCATGGCTATGCCCATCCGTACGATCTCGGAGGGTGAACGCCCGTCAAGGCGTTCACCAAGGAAATAGATGGAGCCGGCGGATATCCTCCTCAGCCCGGTAATGGCCCTCAGTATGGATGACTTTCCGGCGCCGTTGGCGCCTATCAGGGCAATGGTTTCGCCATCCATCAGGTTGATCGAAACTTTTTTCAGGGCATAGATATTGTCGTAATAGAGTTCAACGTCCTCAAATTTCAGCATCTCTTTCATCGTTAGATCCCAATGGTTATGTCTTCGCTGCCAAGATACGCTTCAATCACTTTTTCGTTGTTTTGTATCTCTTTTGGAGTACCTTCGGCGATTTTTTCTCCGAAATTCAGGACAACGATTCTATCGGATATGGCCATTACCGCTGACATATCATGTTCCACGAGCAAGACCGTCACGCCGCTGTCCCGCACCTTTCGGACTAATCCGACCGTGTGCATGGTTTCGTCGTGGTTCATGCCGGCGAATGGTTCATCCAGCAATAATATGGTCGGGTTGGTTGCCAGGCCGATAGCAATGCCCAGCGCCCGCAAGTGACCTTGCGGCAGGTTACTGGCAATTTCGTCCCGAATGTCATCAAGTCCAAGAAATTCAAGAATTTCATCAGCGGTTCCGCTAAATTTCTTGACGTCTTCCCTGGCGGCTTTGGTTCCGAAAAAATATCCTGCGAGGGTCGCTTTCGCGCGCAGGTGCTGGGCAACGATGACGTTCTCATGGGTGGTCATGCTCTTGAAAATTGTCGTTTCCTGAAAGGTGCGGACAACCCCCTTTCGCGCCACAAGGTGTGGCGAGAGGTTCGAAATCTTTTCACCCTTGAAAAACACCTCGCCGGAGGTGGTCGACAAAAAAGAAGTAATCATCTTGAAGAGTGTTGATTTCCCCGCCCCGTTCGGGCCGATTACCGACAGGATTTCTTTCTCTTCAACGTCGAAGGATACGTCTCTATTTGCTGTCAGGCCTCCGAATTTTTTGGTGACATTTTTGACTTGCAGCAGAGGGTTCATTTTTGCACCCCTTTCATTTTGGAGAAGCGGATACTGAGCAGGCCATTGGGCAGAACCAGCATCAGGAATATCAGCAGGCTGGAATAGATCAGCAGCTGATATTTTCCGAGTTCAAAGAGCAGGCTCCAGCCAAAATAGAGGGTAAGTGTGCCAAGCATTGGCCCAAAGACATAGCCGAGTCCGCCCAGGAAACAATTGAGCATAAAATTGATCGAGTCCGAGACCTGAAAGCTGGAAGGATAAATCGATTGAGAAATTGCCACAAACATCGCGCCGCCGATGCCGCCGAGGAAAGAGGAAATGGCAAAGACGACGATACGCAAATAGGCGATATTGACCCCGATTGAAGATGCCAATTCTTCATTCTGCTGCAATGAACGGCAAAGATGGCCGAAGCGTGAATTTACCAATCGGTACATGCCGGCAAAGCAGATGACCATCAGCACGCAAGCCACATAATAGAAGGCCAGTTTATCATTCTTGAGCATGGAAAAGTCAGGAATCAAGGTCAGACCGAAAATTGACAGTGCGCCAGGTAGTGGAATTGAGACGATACCC
The DNA here is from genome assembly GCA_024643445.1 of Desulfobulbaceae bacterium. Classification (GTDB taxonomy): domain Bacteria; phylum Desulfobacterota; class Desulfobulbia; order Desulfobulbales; family Desulfocapsaceae; genus Ww85. Next base: position 7,841 of record JAHEMX010000036.1, read on the forward strand.
TTGGCACCGTTGGTGATCGGCAGGGCCAGCATGGTCAGGCGTGAAACCTCGGTCAGGACCAGGGTTACCATGGCAAAATAAACACCGCGCAGGCGCAGGATCGGCAGGCCGATGAGCACGGCAATGAAGGCACAGAAGAGACCAGCCAGTGGCAGGGTCAGCCAGAAGGATAAACCAGCCTTGGTTACGAGGATGGCGGAAACGTATCCGCCGATCAGGGCAAAAGCACCCTGGCCAATGTTGATGCGGCCGATATAAAAGGTCAGCCAGACCCCGGCGCTTGCTATCGACAGGAGCGCGACGGATGTCAGGGTGTAGTAAAAGTCCCAGCGGCCGGATGCCGCAATAGCGTATGGAACTGCGACAAACACACTAAACAGAAAAATGGCCACGCCGATGAGTTGGTTTATTTTGAATGTATTCATGACTGTCACCCCCAAGGTTTGCCCATGAGGCCTTGTGGCCGAAACGACAAGAAGACCATCAGCGAAGCGAAAATAAGAAGATACGTGATATCACCATATTGTGAGAGCACGGCCAAACCAACAGCCTCGAGCGCTCCGAGAATAAAGCCGCCGGCTATCGCCCCGGAAATAACGCCGGCACCGCCGATCATGACCATCATAAAGGCCTTGATCGATACAGGGCCTCCCATGCCCAGATTGACGCCGGTAATGGTCACCAGCAGGCCACCGACAAGCCCGGCCAGCATGGCGCCGAGAGCAAAACCGATCATGGAATAGCGGTCGACGTTGACTCCCATGAGTTCGGCTGCAACGCGGTCTTGGGCAAAGGCCCGGAGCGCTCTGCCGGTTTTCGTGAACTGCATGAAGGCAATGAATCCTGCGATACTCATGATAGCCAGGACACAGACGAGAATCCTGTCATACGGCAAGATGATTCTAAAATCCCAGTTGAACACGCCGTCCAGGATTTTCGGAACACCCCTCTGTTTTTCGCCAAAGACCAGGAGTATGACTGCATCCAGTAGAAAGGCGATGCCTGCAGCGAGAAGCATCGTGCTCTCTTCTCGCACGGAGCGTCTAATAACGGGACGAAACAAGAAGTATTCAATGAGTGCGCCGACGATCGCCAGGGTCACGGCGGTTCCCAGAAGGGCGACAATAAAAGGGAATCCGAGCCTCCCGTAGATGGTGTAAGTAACAAATCCGCCCAGGACATACATTTGGCCATGGGCAAAGTTCAGAACGTTCATCAAGGCGAAAATGAGGGTGAGGCCTAAGGCTATCATGGCGTATTGGGAGCCCAGATATAACGCATTCACGATTACCTGTTCCATGCAGACACCTCTTTTTTGACGAGTCCCGGGCCAAGAACAGGCCCGGGACATCGCATGCTAATCAGGATTTGGGGGTTTAGTCAACTTCTGCTACAAACAGTGTTTCGAACTTGCCGTCCTTATAGACATTCACGACCAGCGGCACCATCAGCTGACGCTTCTGTCCAAAGGAGGTGGTGCCTACATATTTAAGCTTGGCATCACCTTTCATGTAGGGATTGGCGACTTCAAAGGTATCCATTGTTTTCTTGAATTCCTCGACATCGGTGATCGCTGCGGGATTTACCTTCAGTGTCTCCAGGATGTATTCCAGGGCGTAGACCTTGGTGTTGGATTCGTCGTTGTATTCACCGAACATTTTGGTGTAGCGATCGACAAATTCAGCCATCATATCCGATGAAATTTCCGGGGTGGAGGCGCCGCCGACGGAAATGAAACCGTTGGCCAGATCGCCAGCGCCTTCTTTCAGAACTGTTGCATCCTGCGCTGTTTCTGTTGAGATGAGGCCTTGGAACCCCAACTCGCGAGCGGAGCGGATCAGCTGCGGTGCGTTGGCAGGAGAGACTCCGGACAGAACCAGGAGGTCAGGCTTGGTCCGCATGACCGGGGTGAGTACCGGGGTAAAGTCGATGGTATCAACCTGAAAGGTCACGTTCGATGATACGACATCGAGTCCCAGCGCTTTTGCGGCGGCAATCCCGCCCTCGCGTTGGCTCAGGGGATCTGATTCGTTGGCCGAGACAAACGCGATTGACTTAACACCCTTCGTCTCTTTCAGGTACTTGTAGATCGCCGGTCCGGACTGATAGCTCGCGACCATGCCAAGAACGGCGTTGGATGCCGGCTTGGTGTAGAGTTCTTTCGGGAAAGCGTATGGAAAGTAGATAATGCCGTTGCGCTCTGCAACCGGACGGACAGCGGCTGCACCATCATCGACGTTTGGTCCGACAACGTAGTGGATGCCTTCCTGGGCCATTTTTTCCATTCCCGCAATGGCGCGCTTCGGGTCTTTCTGGTCATCGAAGGTGACAATTTCGACATCATAGGTGGTGTCGCCAATCTTGACCCCTCCCGTCTCGTTGATCCATTTAGCACGGGTTTGCATGGAGCGTACGTTTGAGATTCCCCAGGCGGCCGCCGGGCCGCTCGTAACACCAACAAAACCAATCTTGAGTACCTTGTTGGCGGCGAATCCTGTCGAACTGATCAACGCGGAGCAGGCCAGTATCGCCACAATCGAAACCGCTTTAAGCAACGCTTTTCTGTGCATACTATTCTCCTATAGTTTTGGTGATTTTTGTTGAAGCCCCCTCGCCGGGGAGCCGGGAAAGAGCCGGTAGTGACTTGAACTCATAGCCGCATGTTAGATTGTTAGAGATAATTGTCAACAATTATTTTTTTGTTTTGAAAACAATCCGCCGGCGAATAAAGATAATAATCATTAATGCCGCGAATAGTAGTAGGTGTGGTGCTGAAATTTTAAGCCGGCCCGGCAGGGAAAAGTCGGCTGCCCTAACTTGAGGCAGGATCGGTGAGAAGGCTAGAGCGAAAGGACGAGACGAATCTTTTTGCAGAAGATGAAGCAACACCGGCAACGACTGTTCTGCTGGAGACGACAATTAAACGGGGTCGGACCGGCGGTTTCAGGTTTAACCGAGTCAGATCAGCCAATTTAAGCGCCTCCCCGCGATTGAGAGATGGAGCTGGCAGGCCGTGGCGACACGGCGGCCCATCCTTTGGCTTGAAATGACCGGTTGCCAATATCGGGAGGTCGACCCGGGAGGGGGAATTTCTGAAAAGAGCGTTTGCCGGGCTGCAATTTCCGTGAGTATCGCTTTGAACTAGGGTAAAAAACGTTGTCAGTCATCTGTCAGGCCCTCTGCCGTTGTGTCGGCCGGTGGGGCTGGAGGGCCGTGTCCCGGGACAATTATGGAAAACAGGGAGATGGAGTCG
>JAHEMX010000036.1:11103-14213 GCA_024643445.1 Desulfobulbaceae bacterium
CTGCATATAACTTGGTGGCTGAAAGCCGACGTTTCGAGTAAGCCGTCTCTTGAAAAATATAACCGGTCCGGATCCGGTTCAGGACTGTACCGGATCGCTCCAGACTAGACAAACCCGGGGCTGCGCTGCAGGTAGTCAACCCGCCGCTGGAAAAAAGCAGGAATTGCACTAAAAAAACTAGGGAGAACCGTTCAGACAAGCGGAAGCGATTCTTCGGTCAGGGTGCAGAAAGGTGGGAAAACCGACCTTTGCACGAGAATCATACCACTGTTGACGGGAAAACGGAAAAATATGTTAACAATATCTTAAAATATAGTTGACAATACGCCGGTGCATTTTTATTGTGTTATGATTACTGGTTTAGGATCAGTGAAGTTTAGTACACATAACAAATTAGAAAGGAGAGCAGTTTATGCCATATCCAAAGGGATTTCTTGAAACTCGTGCGGTGATCAAGCCGGGTGTCTATACACTGATTCCGCCGGAAGGCCGGGTCATTAACTCCATTCCCGGTTTCTCGGGTTGTCGGCTTACCATTATCGCCTCGCCGAAACATGGCGCAAGTTTTGTCCAGTACGTCGGCACGGTGGAGCCGGGTGGAAAAACGACGGTTCCGTTCGTTGATGCGCCCGGTGTTGAATCTTTTCTCTATGTTATGGACGGTGACGGCGAGCTCAGGGTTTCGGTCGCCGGACAGTCCGAGACGCTCAAATCCGGTGGTTATGCCTTTGCTCCACCCGACCAGGGAATCGTTTTTGAAAACACCTCTTCGGCCCCGGTTCGCGTGCTCCTTTACAAGCAGCGATTCGTTCCGCTTGGTGACCTGAAGCCCTGGGTCGTTTTCGGCGATATCAACAAAATCGCCGAGAATATCTACGACGGGATGGAGAACGTCTTTCTTCGCGACCTGCTGCCGAACGATCCGGCTTTTGACATGAACATGCACACGCTGAAATTTTTGCCGGATGGCTGTCATCCATTTGTCGAGACTCATGTCCAGGAACATGGAGCCTATGTGCTCGGCGGGCAGGGCATGTATCTGCTTGGAGAGGACTGGCTGCAGATCAAGAAGGAAGATTTCATCTGGTTTGGTCCGTTCACGCAGCAGGGCACTTACACGACCGGTCGCGAGCCTTTCTGGTATATATACAGCAAGGACATGAACCGGGATGCACAGATCTAAGCAGGTCTCATCTTAAATTCACTAAGGAGTAATAACCATGGCATTAACACATGATTTCGGCCCGATGGACATCTTCAAGCAGGTCGAGAAAACAAACATCAAGGGACGCCATTTTTCTTTCATCGACGATTTGACACCAGAGGAACTGGAAAATGTCTTCAAGACTGCGGTGATGATGGAACCCTTCTGGCGCAGCCGCATTCCGCTGCTTCAAGGAAAGGTGATGTGCTTGCAGTTTTTCCAGCCGAGTACCCGTACAAGGTTCAGTATGGAAACGGCTATGCACCGGCTGGGCGGCAGCGTCATTACCGAGTCGAACCCGATGGTCAGTTCTTCGGCAGCCAAGGGTGAGTCGCTGTATGATTCACTCCGGGTTACGTCACAATATGCAGATGTCATCGTTCTGCGCCACCCCGATGAAGGCGTCGTCGATATCATCAAGGAACTGGGCACCGATGCTTCACCGATCATCAGCGGCGGCTACGGCAATGTAACCCACCCGACCCAGGGGTTACTCGACATGTACACGGCCTACCGGCTGCTTGACGGCGATTTCAAAAAAATGACGGTCATGATTGCCACACCCGACCTCTCCCGCGCCCGTTCCGGACAATCATTCGGTCTTGGCCTGGCCCGCATGGGCGCACGGGTCATTTATTCAGGTACCTCCGGCCTGGAAACGCCGCCGATGATCCGCGAGAAGCTTAAAGCCATGAAGGCGAATTTCAAAGAGGTCAACGATCTGACCATCACTCAACAGGAAGAGCTGATCGCCGATGAGGGTGTGGATCTTGTCTACCTGCCCGGCTGCTCGGTCAAGAAAGGTGATCCGGGCCGTGACGATTTCCTGAAGAAGATGGCGGAGTTCTATTTTACCGCCGAGGGACTGAAGAACATCGAAAAGAAGACCGGCAAGACCGTTGGTATCACCCACTCCCTGCCGCGAAACGATGGGGAATTCGATATTGCCATCGATAAAACGGCTCATCAGGTCTATTTCAAGGCAATCGGCTTCTCGATCCCGGTTCGCATGTCACTGCTGGTTAATATCTGCGGTATTTAAACCGATAGAGCGCCCCGTCCTATGCAGCGGCAGCCAAGCTGCCGCTGTATAACGGAACGCTCCTCCAAAATATCAGGTAAGCCCCCGAGGCCTTACCATTAAATTCTGTGCATGGCACGAGGGAGTTCCTTCCATGGCTGAAAAGAGAAAAATTCCAAGGCGTATTATCATAGCAATAGGCGGCAACGCCATTCATCCCGCCGGAATTAAGGGCACCTCGGAAGAGCAGGTGGCGATCGCGGGTCAAACCGCCCGCGTTTTGCTGCCTTTGCTGGAACTGGACAACGAGCTGATCATCACCCATGGAAACGGTCCCGGTGTCGGCAAGGTATTGATGAGGCAGGCTCTTGCCCGTGACGCGGTCGCCCCGATGTCATTGGATATCTGCGTGGCCAACACCCAGGGAGTAACCGCGTACCTTCTGGTGCAGGCGTTTGAGAACGCGCTTCGGGAGGTTGGAAATCAGCGGCACGTGGTCGGGTTGGTGACCCAGGTCGAGGTCGATCCGAATGATCCCGGTTTTTCCAACCCGACGAAACCGGTCGGTTATTTTTATACCGAGGAGGTTGCCAAGAAGCTTGGCCTCCAGATGGGATGGACCATGCGGGAGGACGCCGGCCGCGGTTGGCGTATGGTCGTAGCCTCACCTGCTCCAAAGCACATTTGCGACATTTCTCTTGTCGAGACACTGGCCAGTCGCGGCACGGTGGTGATTGCCGGCGGCGGTGGCGGAGTTCCCGTTGTTCGCGATAAACGCGGTGTGCGCCACGGTGTTGAAGCGGTAATCGATAAGGATTTAACCACCGCTCACATGGCAAACGTACTGGGAGTTGAGGAAATCATGATCCTGACGGCTGTATCGCG
>JAHEMX010000436.1 GCA_024643445.1 Desulfobulbaceae bacterium
GGCGGGGGACTCCGAATCAATCAGCGGCCCGGGCCATCCATCATTTTTTTGTTTCGGCGGCCTTTTCAGAAGCTCCGCCTGTTCCATTCAGTACACACCACTCCGTTTTTTTGGCTGGACTTACCGGTCTCCTGCCAACCTGCTCGTTGAGCTCTCGTGGAAATTTCTTTCAACGGATGAAGTGTACCACCAATTTTACCGTCATGGATTCCGGTACAAAACAGCACAGGCTGAAAATGTGTGTTATGAACGGCCCATGATTTGGTTTTCCGTGCCGGTTCTGTCGCTGCGACACCGGCTTTGCTTTCTTAGCTGGCATCGGGAACTTGTCTTTACCGGTACACCGTTTATGCCGTAATACTATAGATCTCTTTTTTCAGATTACATCGAAAAAAGCTGTCATTATCGGCTATTCACGGTAAACTGCCTGGAACGTAAAACAAATGCCGTTGCTTATCAAGGTAAAATTAGTACTTTAGGCTTGACACCGAACTGGCCGCCCCGTACATTTCGGTGCTAAAATCAGCTGGTATAGAGTATCTGGAGTAATGCTGTTCTACAGGAAGCTCGTCCTCTGCAGGCTTGCGTTTCATGTCTTTTCAAAAGGAGTGTAATGTGACAAAGCTACTGCTGCGCATGTCCGGTTTTAACCTGTTTTTTCTGTTTTCCCTCCTCGTTCTTTTTTCTCCATTTACGAGCGATGTCAACGCTGCGGAATCGGTCAACACAGAGGAGTGGGATATCACCGCAGACAGGATAATCCGCTATGAAAAGCCGATGAGCATTGTGGCCGAGGGCAATATCGTTCTTATCAAGCGCAAGAAAATTCCGCCAAAGCTGCCGGTCAAAGATATTGAAGTAACCGAGTGGTCAGTGCTTCTTGAAGAAGAACCCGTTGCAGTTGAACCAACGCCAACCGAACTGACGACAGAAATAAAGGAGGAATACCAGACCGAGGTGACCATCAAGGCCGACTGGGTCGCCTATGATATTGCCCTGAGCACCATCAAAGCACGCGGTCATGTCTCCGTGGTCACGGCAGGCGAACAACTGATGGCCGACCAGGCTGTGGTAAACCTGGAGCAGGAAACAGGGACCTTCAGGAATGCCACCATCCTGCGGGATAAAGATGACATGCATCTCGAGGGCGACGTCATCGAAAAGACGGGTTTCAAGACCTACCATATAGAAAACGGCTGGGTTGTCACCTGTAAGGTGGAAGAGGGAGAGACAGCCCCCTGGAGTTTTGCCGCTCAGGACGTTGTTATCGAGCAGGACGGTTACGCCACGCTGAAACATGCCCGGTTTCGGATCAAGGATGTACCCGTGCTCTACTCACCCTGGCTGATGCTGCCGGTCAAGAACAAGCGGCAGACCGGCTTGCTTTTCCCCGAACTCAGTACCAGCCAAAACAGCGGGTTTGGAATCAATGTCCCGTTTTTCTGGAGTATTTCTGATTCGACCGACATGACCATATACACCGAATACATGATCGATCGCGGCTATATGCCGGCCCTTGAATTCAATTATGTAAAAAGTGCCTCCGATAAAGGACTGGTGCTGGGCAATTACCTGGACGATAAGTTGTCTGATCCATCTGAAACCGAATATTATAGCGATACCGGTTTCACACACACCAACCAGGATCGATACTGGATCAGGGGTAAGGCGGATCAGGACTTTGGCCAGGGCTGGACCTCTCGCCTCGATGTCGATATCGTCTCGGACCGGGATTACCTGACTGAGTTCAATACCGGCCTCACCGGTTTTCAGTCCAGTAACGATCGTTTCCTCGAAACCTTCGGACGCAGCCTGGAAAACAAAACCGACGATCAGCGTACAAATCTTTTTGCCGTCCTGAAATCATGGGGCTCCATGTCGCTGACCGGCGAGCTCCTTGCTATTAACGATGTCAGGGCCGACAAGAGTGGTGATACTCCCCTCTGGAATCTTCCGGCTATCGAATTCACCGGAGCATTGCCGTTTGAGGAATTGTACGGGCTCACCCTTGATTGGGATACCAGCTATAATAATTTCTGGCGAGAGGAGGGTATCGGCGGCCATCGTTTCGACATCTATCCCCGCCTGAGCGCCCCGCTGCCCATCAGTCCCTACCTTGAATCGCGGGCCGAAATAGGTGTTCGTGACACCTATTACGCCGTCCAGGATTATGGTGACTCCGTCTGGGCAAACGACAGTACGCAGAACAGACTGACCTATGATCTGCATGCCGAGGTTGGTACGACACTGATGCGAACGTTTGGTTTCTCCGCAGCGGATGAAGAAGGCTTGCGGCATGAGCTTCGCCCCTTTGTCAACTACGACTACCGTCCCGATGTCGACCAGGAGGAACTCCCCTATTTTGACGGCGTTGATCGTGTTTACCAGACGAATGGTGTCTCCTATGGCCTTGACAACTTCTTCGATCTCGTAAGAGACGGCGAAACAAACCGTGAGTATGGCTCCCTGAAGATAAGGCAGGCATACAGCTTTCTGGATCAGGACTCGGATGAACCGTTCTCTGATATCAATGTACGGCTCAGGTGGTTCCCGATCAGCGCCCTCTTTGTTGATTACCGGACCGATGTCAGCATCTATGGAAACGGCTTTGTCAGGCACAACCTGAATTCCACCTACACCAACAGCCGCGGCGATAATTTCGGTATCGAGTATGTTTTTGACGATACGAACAATACCGAGCAGATCAACGCCCTGGTCAGAACGGCTCTTTTTAACAACTGGCGCGCCAATTTCATGATTCAGCACTCCATCGCAGATGATGAAACCAACGAGGCAAACCTGTCGATCATCTACCAGGCACTCTGCTGGTCGGTGGAACTGGGTACCCAGTATACCCCTACGGATAGCACTATCTTACTCAAGTTTAACCTTGCCAACATCGGCGCCCCCTTCGGGTTTACCTACTGACAATCGGGTTTTTTCCTGTTGACGGGGAAACACCCTTTGAGCAGGCAAATCTATAGCTATGCCATTTTCCTGGAAACGCAGCGTAACAGCGAGGTATGATGTCTTTAACGGGGATGCAGACGGTATCTGCTCCCTGCATCAGCTTCGTCTCGCCGCTCCGGCTCCTGAGGCGCAGCTGATTACCGGCGTCAAACGCGATATCTGCCTGCTGTCCCGTATTCAGGACGTGCGATCGAGCCGTATTACCGTGCTGGACGTTTCCATGCACTCAAACCGGGAGCCTTTGCAGCGCCTTCTTGATGCGGAAAACGAAGTTGTCTACATTGACCATCACTTTGCCGGGGACATGCCTGATTCCCCGCGCCTGACGCATCACATCGACCCTGCTCCCAACCGCTGTACATCGCTTATTGTTGACCGGCTGCTGAACGGCAGGTTCAGTCCCTGGGCTATCTGCGGCGCTTTTGGCGACAACCTGCACGCAGAAGCCACTGCCGCCGCCTCACGTCTTTCTCTGACTGAAGGCGAGACAGGCAAATTAAGGGAGATAGGAGAACTGCTCAATTATAACGGCTATGGTGCAGACCTTCAGGATCTTTATTTCCCGCCCGCGAACCTGTACTGTGATGTTCAGGAATACGCCAATCCACTCGATTTTCATCGGCAGTCCGGGTATCTGAAAACCCTGCGGTTGGGTTTTGATAACGACATGAGCCTGGCACTCTCACAACCGCTCTTTGCCAGCAACGGCAGCAACAGTATTTTTCGGTTTCCCGACAGCCCTTGGGCCAGGCGGGTTTCCGGCGTATTTGCAAACCTG
>JAHEMX010000437.1 GCA_024643445.1 Desulfobulbaceae bacterium
AGAAAAACCGGGTTTCCAGGATTATTGCCCCTATCGACCTACTCCGCTGGACCTTGCTGCGGGGCATCTTCACAGAACATCAAAAGGTAGCTATAGTAGACCGGTGAAGCCTGCTCATCTCTGCTTGTAATTGTCGTAACCCTATCATTCAGGCTCTTGCTGCCTATCTGGATCAAGAAGCCCCACGATAAAAAAAACAAGGAGAACCCCTATGTCCATGTTCTGTCACCAGTGTCAGGAAACCGCGAAAAACACCGGTTGCACCGTCCAGGGAGTCTGCGGCAAGAAGGAAGAGGTAGCCAATCTCCAGGATCTCTTTATCTGGATGCTCAAGGGCATTTCAGTATGGGGAGTCAAAGGCCGGCAGTTTGATCTCTACGACCGGGAGATCGCCTTTTTTATCGACAAAGGAATGTTTGCCACCATTACCAATGCGAACTTCAGCAGGAGTGATTTCATCGGTTTCATCAAACAGAGCCTTGTTTTCCGCGATCGTTTGCAGGGAAAGGTTCTGCAGGCCTATAAAGAAACTCATGGCCGGGAACTGGTGGAGACCCTGCCGGAATGCGCGACATGGTCTTTCACCGATGAAGCCGAGATTCTTGCCAAGGCTGCAGGAGGGACTGGCGGGTGGCTGGAAATAGCTGATGAAGACGAGCGTTCGCTGAAGGCGACGATCCAGTATGGTTTGAAAGGGCTGTGCGCCTATGCCGAGCATGCCTACCAGCTCAATTATCATAGCCGCGAGATTTTTGAATTTCTGATGGAGGGACTGGCCGCCCTGGTCGATCCATCGCTGAGCCATGATGATCTTCTGGCACTGGTAGTCAAGACGGGCAAGATGGGCGTAGAGACCATGGCCCTGCTTGACCGGGCCAACAATGAAGGTTATGGAACTGTCGAGATGACCACCGTCAATCTTGGCGTTGGCAGTAATCCAGGCATTCTCGTGACCGGGCATGACCTGGTCGATCTCCATGAATTGCTGGAACAGACGAGGGGCAGGGGAATTGACATCTACACACATAGTGAAATGCTGCCTGCCCATTACTATCCCAAGCTCAAGCAATTCCACCATCTGGTCGGCAACTACGGCAATGCCTGGTGGCTGCAGAAGAAAGAGCTGGACACCTTTAACGGTCCGATCCTTTTTACCTCAAACTGTATCGTGCCCCCGAAACCGGAACACCTGGACCGGATATTCACGACCGGCGCCGTCGGTTTTGAAGGGTGCGCCCATATACCGGATCGTCAGAACGGCCAACCGAAAGATTTCTCACCGATCATCGAGAAAGCTTTAACCTGCAAGCCCCCCGAAGCACTTGAATCCGGATCGATTGTCGGCGGCTTCGGGCACAGCCAGGTGATGGCCTTGAAAGACAAGGTTATCGAGGCGGTCAAATCAGGAGCCATAAAGCGATTCGTGGTTATGGGCGGATGTGACGGGCGGCACAAGACCCGTGAATACTATGGGCAGGTGGCGCAGCAGCTGCCAAAGGATGCGGTTATCCTGACCGCAGGTTGTGCGAAATACAAGTACCTCAAACTTGATCTCGGCGATATTTGCGGCATCCCCAGGATCCTTGACGCCGGCCAATGTAATGATTCCTACTCCCTCGCGGTCATCGCCCTGGAACTGCAGAAGGCCTTCGGGTTGGATGATGTGAACAAGCTGCCGCTCTCTTTTGATATCGCCTGGTATGAACAAAAGGCCGTTCTCGTGCTGTTGGCACTGCTTTCCCTCGGCGTAAAGGGCATACGACTGGGACCGACGCTCCCTGGTTTTCTGTCCCCCAACGTGGCGAAAATCCTGGTAGAAAAATTTGACATCAAACCGATCACCACGCCGGAAGAGGATGTAGCGGCAATGATGGCCGGTCATTGATGATCTGAAAGGCAACGATGCGTACGATGGGGTGGAGAATCTTGTTATGACACCTTCCATGGTAAGCTTATAGTGAATCATAAGGCCTGCAGAGAGGACCGGCAGCTCCACGTGTATCTTTGCCTGCCGGTCCTCGATCGTCTAACTTCTTCCGGAACAGCAGCGAAAGGGCTCTGAGCATTGCCCTTCATCTCCTGCCGGAGGCTTTATTGAGGGCCTCTCTCAAAAGAGATTACTCATTTCCAGGAGCAACCATCGATGCCAATACCCGGCAATCTCTTGACCACCGCGATGGCGGTTATGCCCCAGACCGATGTCAACCAGGCGCTGGAACTTGCCCTGACGCTTGATGTTCCTTTCTGGCCGCAACTGCCGAACTACAGTTACTATGAAGACATGTATGTACAGGCGGCTGAGCACTTTCCCGGGATGGTTCTGGATATACAGAAGAAAACGCTCCGTTTTTCAATGGATAAATTTATCAATGAATATGAAGAGATGATGAGTCATTTCGATGATCCATCCTATTTTGATATCAGTACTCAATACTCGGTCGTCTATCACGAGTTTCTCAAAAAGGATCTGGCCGACCGACCGGCAATTCGCGGACAGCTCGAGGGACCGGTTAGTTTCGGTTTCAACATCCTTGACCAGGATGATCGCCCCATCCTTTTCGACGAAAATATCAGGCCTTTCATGCTCGATTTCATGGCCAAAAGAATCAATGTTCAGCTCGCTCGGTTAAAACAGCGAAATGAGAATGCCTTCATGTTTATTGACGAGCCCGGGCTTCAATTTATCTTTTCGGCCATGTCCGGTTATGGAGAGCGACAGGCAAAAGAAGATCTGGATATGTTTTTTGCAACACTTGATGGACCGAGGGGTATACACCTGTGCGGAAACCCCGATTGGGATTTCCTTCTCAACCTGGACATGGATGTTCTGTCCATGGACATCTATACCAATGCGGAAATATTTTCATCCTACACCACTTCAATCAAGAAATTTTTCGATCATGGCGGTGTTCTCGTCTGGGGTGTTGTGCCGACCGGTTATGAACTTTTTGCCAAAGAGAGTCTTGGCTTTCTGTGCCTGAAACTGGAGGGAATCTGGCAGCACCTGAGCCGCAACGGCCTTGATCTTGACCAGATACTAGCCGGCAGCATGCTGTCTCCGGCAACATGCTGCCTTGTCAATCCCGACAAGGGAGAAACGGTGGAGAACGCTTTTTCGATGGTCAATCACCTCTCGGAAATGCTCAGAGAGAAATACAAGCTTGTATGAATAAGAGCAGGTCTTTGACCGTGAGATAACCATTTCTTTCAGGTGAGCCTCTTGCAAAATGGTCTTTTCGCCCAAATTCGGCGTTATGCTCAAAATTTTATCCTCGGAATATTAAGTGTATGCACCCCAAGGGCAGTTCTTTCAGGGTGCCTACGGTAAAATTTTTCGCATGCCTTGGTTTTTGAATAAAATGATGCACGTGCATAAGGCTCAGGTATCAGTCTTCTTTAATCAGGGGGAGGATGTCGGGATGATTCCTGATCAATTTCAAAAAGAGTTCGTTTCGGAGGTCCAGGCGTCTTTTCAACATATGCAGCAGCCGATGCATAAGCCGGTAGCCCATGCTGTGATCTTGTTCGATCATGGCGAAAAGTGTTTTAGCACGGATCCTCAAAACCTCGCACGGTTCACCGCAGATAGTATCCAGGGAGTATCCCTCATCCCCCAGCAATGCTGACCAGCCGAAGGAGAAACCCGGCTTCACCGTTCCCATCGAAATAGTGACTTTTTCCGAAACCCGCTGTTCAAGCAGTATCTTGCCTCGCTTCAGCATGTAAAACATATCAGCC
>JAHEMX010000438.1 GCA_024643445.1 Desulfobulbaceae bacterium
GAATTGCCTGGTAATTGCCGCTGAGCGCCTCATCAACAGCCTGCCGACCATTCTCGACGACATGCACGCTCAGTCCGACCTGCTCAAGCAATGTCTCGATGAGCACCCTGCTGATCGTTTCATCCTCGGCCAGCAGCACCCGAATACCATCAGGCATAAAACCTGATTCGGGTTCGATATAATCGAGCGTCTCGGATCTGGCAGTCCGGTTCTGGGCTTCAGATGGATGACCGAACTTCCAGGTAAACCAAAACGTGGCGCCGTCGCCGGGGCTGCTGTCAAGACCGATCTCACCGTCGGCCAGACGAACCAGCTGTCCGGAAATCGTCAGACCGAGACCGCCACCCCAGAACTTCCTGGAATAGGAAGTATAATCCTGGTTGAAACTGTCGATAATAATCTGCTGTTTTTCAGCAGGAATACCAATCCCGGTATCAGTCACCGAAAATTTAAGGAAAACCGCATCCTTCTCATCAGTGGGGACGTTTTCAACGCTGACCGTAACCGATCCTTTCTCGGTAAATTTGATGGCATTATTGACCAGGTTGATTATCACCTGAACAAGGCGGTCCGGATCGCTATTAAGACACTTTGGAACATCGGGATCAACGCGGTAGACCAAATCAATATTTTTCTGGCGCGCAGCAAGCATCATCAGATACAGATCGCAGTCAAGGCTGTCGGACAGGGTGAAATCCTCATTGTTGAATTTCAGGGCGCCAGACTCAATCCGGCAGAAATCGAGGATATCGGTAACCACATCCAATAATTGATCTGCCGATGCGCTGACCATCTCGAGATGACGCCGCTGCTCCTCTGTTAAATCAGATTCCAGTACCAGGTTGGTCATGCCCATAATACCGTTCATCGGCGTTCTGATCTCGTGCCCCATACTCATCAGGAATTCACTCTTGGTACGGCTCTCTTTTTCCGCCGAATTCAATCGCTTTTGCAAAGAGAAGAGTTGTCGCTTTGTCTCGGATACCTGTTTTTCAAGTTCTTCTGTCCTTACATCCTTGTTACTCATACGCGCCCTCATTCCCTGGTGTTGGGTAAGAAAGAACCTGGCACGCCGGCGATCCGGTCGCGGCAGCAGCCAGTCTCAAGACATCTCCGGAGCTTCATTTCAACTTCGCGAGGCGCCTGGCAGAGCGGCCGGCATCGTTTACCCGAACCGCCATACCGTGATGCCCGATCCTCGCTTAACAGATATACGATCCTATCGTAGCAGGATAGCAGACAATTGAAAGAGCTTAAAGAGCGAAGCTGCGGTTTTTCTGCCGCTCATACCGGTTGCCCCGCCTGTGTATATATCCCTGCCCTGCTGCAATCAACAGAGATCCGTGCGGTGGCGAATTTCCCAAAACTGGTATAATTGCCGATGCCGCTCAAAATCTTTTGGTACCATCTCATTGCTGATATTCCGGCAGACGTAGTTCTCTCCCAGCTCTTCATCAAGACGAAAAGATCTGGCGGAGGTTGAAAAATAAAAGCATCCGTCCCGTTTCAATCTCGACATTACCAGCCTGATCAAGCGACCGTGCTCCTTTTTGGTATCGAAAATACGCTCATTACCAGAATAATAAAAGGATTTGTGCAGGCCGGCATAGATAAGATCATAGGTTGTCTGCTGTTCTTGCAGCCATTTGAGGCAATCGGCCTGCACCAGCTGATGATCCTGGTAATAGAGACCGTTGAGTGCAAAATTCTTCTCGGCCCACTGCAGGTAATAAGGCGACGGCTCTACCGTTGTCGTCCGCCCGGCACCGCCCAGGGCTGCAGCAATCGTTGCCGAGCCGGTATGACCGAAAAGATTCAGGAATTCTTTGTCGTGCGACTGCTGTATTATTCTGATTCTGGCCAGACGCTGGACCAGATCGAGTCCCGCGTCCGCCCCCGACAGATTAACCAGATAGGCACAGCCGTTTTCACTCACCTCATAGAGCCGGGGCTGCTTTGTCTTTGCATGGCTGGCCTCATTCTGTTCATTTTTCTTTTTAAATCTTGACAGATAAACGCGGTCTCGCCCCACTCCGAGAACCGAGCGAACCACCCTGAGAACGGTGTTGAAGCGGTCCTGCGCCGTGGCCTGATCCATCTCTTTCGGGGGAGAAAATTCCCGGATAAGGACACGCTTCTGGAAAATATCCACGCTGACATTATATTCCGGCAAATCACGATCGTAGAGCCTGAAGCACTCGATGCCGTTTTTCACTGCCCAGGTATGGATGTTTCGAAAATTCTTTTTCAGCCGGTTGGCGAGGTCCCCGCCACCACTGTCGTCCTGAGAGACAGGAAGGTTCCAGGAAAAAGTCCCCGCCGCACCGGCAACGCCGTTATAGAGACGACAGGAAAGCGGACCGTTGCGCAGGCTGTGACTCTGCTGCCAGGCTATCTGCAGGAGATCGGCAAACTCAGGTTTCATGGTAAAAAGACCTATTTTCCAGTCCTTAAATGATTCCTGCAAGCGGTTACCGAGACAACGATAGAGATATTTCACCACCTCTGTCTCCGATAAACGCTCGCCATAGGGCGGGTTGCAGATAAGGTGTCCACGAGAAGCCGGCGCCTTGAGAAACAGCAGCTCCTGCCGGCTGACCTTGATTTTCCCTTCAAGTCCTGCACGTCTGATATTTTCGCGCGCAAACCCGATAACGCTGCTGTCAGCATCATATCCGGTCAGACTGGGCCATTTACGGTGTTGCCCCTGACGTTCCCGCTCAATGGCCTCGGTGACCAGTTCCGTCCAGAGCTCCTCTTGATGAGATTTCCATTTTGTCAGGCCATAATAAGACCTGCCAAGACCTGGTGCAGAATCACCTGCCATCAGGGCCGCTTCAATAAGAATGGTTCCAGCCCCGCACATCGGATCGATCAGGGGCTCTTCGCCGCTCCAGCCACTCAAGGCGACAACCGCCGCGGCAAGGGTTTCCTTCAGGGGCGCTTGTCCCCCTTCTGACCGGTAACCCCGGCGATGCAGGCTTTCACCGGAGAGATCAATTGACAGGGTTGATTTATCTGCTCCCACATGGATATTCAGGCGGATATCGGGTCGTGTCACCTGTACATCAGGCCGGCGACCTGTTTTTTCCCTGAATTGATCAACAACGCCGTCCTTTACCCGCAAAGCAGCAAATCTGCTGTGCGTTACCGGACTGCCCTGGGCGCAGGTTCCATCAACCGCAAAACTGTTGTCGATACCCAGGTGCTCACCCCAGTTCTGCCTTCGCGCCTGATCGTAGAGGTCGTCGGTAGTGGTGATAGGTATCTCGTCCAACAGCAGTAGAATTCTGGAGGCAAAACGGGACCAGAGGCAGGCGCGGTAGCCGCTCTCAAGGGAGCCTGACCACCGAACCGATCCGTTTTCCCGAACAATCTCCTGTCCTCCCCATTTCCCGATCTCGGCCGCAGTGAGTGCTTCCAGCCCTGCAGCACATGTAGCTATGAATTGCATAATTTTTTATCCTGTTTCGACAGTAAGGTCCACTCATCTCCTGCCCATTATCCCTTGGTCCATTGCTGCAGCGGTCTCAGTGAGGATCGGCCGGTCCATCCACGAGTGAAGAGAAATTCCTGGGGTGGCACCAATCATAAAAATCTTGACCTCTCTTCCAATCTGGATAGAATAGAAGCGCACCGATGAAATAACAGCTGTTCCCGTGTTATAGCAGAATACCGGCTCTAAAGCCACCTGCTCCACCCACCCAGAAGAAAAAC
>JAHEMX010000439.1 GCA_024643445.1 Desulfobulbaceae bacterium
ATCAATGCCGAGGCAGAGACCAAGAAGCTGGGGCAGAAGCAGTACCGGCAGCATCTCACCTCCTGCTCCGGCCGCGGGTATGTTTTGCTGGGCCGTATCAAACTGCAGGTGACAATAGGAACAGACAGGGGTGATATAGTCAGCACCGGCCGAACGTGCCCCGTCTATCTTCTCCTTGAGCAGAATGGTTGATAACTCGCTGTTGATACCGGCAAGAGCCGCTCCGCAGCATTCAAGCTTTCCACGCCACTCCAGGCTCTTGGCCCCGACGGCCTGGATAAGCTCATCGGTGATTTTCGGCACAAAGGAATCGTCAAAGGTGGTGACTTCCCGCGGCCTCAGGATATGACAACCATGAATAACCGAGAGATTCAGCTCGGTATACCGGTTAACCAGCTGTTTTTTTATGGCCTCGATACCGATATCCTGGTGCAGGACCGTCAGGAAATGTTTGATACTGGTCGTGCCTTTATAATGCAGCCCTTCCTTGGCCAGGAGATTGTTGATTTCATCGGCCAGCTGCCGGTCATTGGCCAGGACGTTACGTGCCTTCTGCAGGCTGGCGAAGCAGCAATTGCAGATTACCATGATGTCCAGCCCCCGCTTTTCGGCGATTGCCATATTCCTGACCGAAGGCAGGATGTAGGCCTTTTCGTCAACGTTACGCACCGGATAGCCGCAACAGGTGAACTCCGGAACGATTTCAAGCTGAACGCCGAGTTTTTTGAGAACCGCTTCAGCTGACAGACCATATTGCTCTATGCGGATGGGAATATTGCATCCCTGGAAAAACGCCAGTCTCATGCCGTACCTCCTGACTCCATTTTACGGATCGCAGCATTCTTGAGGTTATAAAAAATATCAGTCAACTGCACCTGGTTCGGACAATGCTCCTGGCAGAGATAACAGGTAGAGCAGCTCCAGATCATTTTCGAACCCATGGCTATTTCCTTGTTGCCGATACCAAGGCTGAAGATGATCTGGTGCGGCAGCATGTCGAGTTCTTCCACGGGATTGTCGTAGAGCCTGACAACCGGGCAGATATTGGTGCAGCGCTGGCAGGAATAACAGCTCTGGTAGCTCGTTGTGGCGACATCAGAGGGCGTGCCGATGGACAGCGTGGTCATGTCCGAGAGCTTTTTGAAGGAAGCCTTGAAAAGCTGTTCGACCTTCTTCAGCGCTTTCAGATGATCATCGACAAAACTCTGGGCCAGGGCGAGCGGAAAGGAGAAGTGACTCAGTAGCGTGGTCTCCGGCTGACCCTGGGCCAGCAGGTTGTAACGTGAGCTGACGAACAGTTCCCGCAGGTTGATGCCGGACGGGCAGACCTCCGAACAGCGGTCACAGCTGGTGCATACATAGAGACCCTGCTGCAGGTGCTTCAGGGTCTTCTCGTCAACCTTTTCGCCGGCGGCAATTTTTTTCAGGAACTGTACTTTTTCCGACGGCAGGATGAAATCATTCTGGAAGGACTCGTAGAACATCAGCGATGAGCAGAGTTCACTGCAGGAACCGCAATGCGTGCAGGCAGACAGCCCGATCATCTGCCGGTTCAGTGCGTTCGCCGGGTTTACCGCCGGTTTCTTGAAACCCATCACGCCGTTGATCAGCAGTGAGATCGGTACGGCGATGACATGGAACATCTTGCTGAACGGGAGCCAGGCGAGAAATGCCAGGCAGGTCAGAAGATGCAGGTATTTCAGAAAGGTGACGCTGCCATTGCTGCCGATCGCCGCGGCAATCGGACCGGTGAGTTTAGCCAGTGAGAAACTGGCAAAGGCGCCGGATGCCGGGGCGTGGCATTCCATACAGGTGCCGGCCGCAAATTCTCTGCCCTCCTCAACGAGCGCCGGATCGAAGGGTTTGCTGACGCTCGGGGAGACGAGGCCGTGCTCGGCCGCCCAGTAGGTGGCCAGAGGCAGCATCTCCTGGGCATCGGTCATGCCGCCGTATTCCTCGGCCATGCGCAGAAATTCAGACTGTGAGGATATTTTGGTGCTCTCCAGCAGAAAACCGGTGAGCGCGATCATGGCCACAAAACCAAGGGCGGCCCAGTCGCTGGCATAACTCTTGACGCGCTGCGGTCTGTCTGTCAGACGGCGGTAGACGGCTAGAGCGATTCCTGCCAGTACCATCAGCCCGAACAGGTTTCGCAGTGACAGGTAGGGCTGCAGGGTGGAGTAATAGTCGGCAAAGAAGTAGGTACTGACGCCGGTCCCGAGACCGTGCATCAAGAGCAGCAGGATAAATCCGAGAAAAATGAGGGAGTGGGCGATCCACCTCAGGATGTTTTTGTTCAGCAGCCGTTTCTGAAACAAAACGTCGGTAAAGAAGGTGCCAATAACACTGAAGAACTTTGCGCTGAAAATCGTCGCAAGCAAGCCCTGAAGAGCAGCAGCCGCACGCCCTGAAGCGGAGACCGCTGATTTTTCGGGCTGGATGCCCTGGGAAAACCAGACGTAAAGGCGAAGACATAGCCCGGCCAGAAAGACTAAAACCGATAATCCAAGAAGAATGTTCATAATCGTTTCTATACTCGTTGCTCGAATTCTTTTCAGTGCTTCTCTCTTTACCCGGCCGCGTGACACCGTCCGGCGTGCCTCTTTGGGACAGTTTTACCTCATTTTATAGATGCACCTCACCAGTGGCATGGATATCCGTCAAAAGCGCATGGCCACGGCAGCTATCTTCCATAAAAAAAATGGAACCTTTTGCTAGTACCTGATTGTTGCAGATGAAGGAAGAACACGGCCCCGGCTTGTCGCTGTCTAACCTGAAAATGGGCATGTCAGGGCGTGTTTTCACAAGGTACCTGCAATCTGATGATTTGGTCAGAAACCCGAATTTGGCCGAACCGATTGTCGTCCTGATCTCCAAGCGAGATGGTAAGGCGATAGTGGAATCTACCTGTGCCGAAAATAAAAGTCAATTGCCTTGGATTTGATCCTTCGCAACAGGTTCTGCCCCTGTCGGCGGAACAACATTTTTCATGTCCGTGTATTCGACTTTAAGCAATTGTTTTCATTTCACATAATAAAGATTCGGCAGGGGCATCGGCGGGCAGGATCATCCAGGTGATGTGTTTATCAATAAGGGTGAAGATAAAGTACAGATAAGCTGAAGATAAGGTTTGGCACTGGACAGTTTTTTTCTAATTATCCGGTTTGAAAGAACTTTTGTGCTTCCCACTTATTACCGGGAGACCATCTCATCAAGGGGTTCGGGGATGGCCGGTGATAACCCGCGTTTCAGTGATGATCGCGTCCATTATTTGGTCATGCGGCTGCAGAGGCAACTCGTCAACGATCTGAAGCTCAAAGGCCAGTGCCAGGCGGCGTGCCCGTGGGATGGCCGCGAGAAGCCGGTCGTAATAGCCGCCGCCGTAGCCGAAGCGTCCGCCCCTGAGATCAAATACAGATCCCGGCAGCACGATGACATCAAGGAGCCTGGGGTCTACTGAATTGGTTCTGAGAAGTTCCTCGCGCGGCTCGGGGATGCCGCAGTAGCCGGAGACCAACTGCTTGTCCGGGTCGGTTATTGAGACGATATCAAGTCGCTTTTCCTTTATCCTGGTCAACGGTACGGAGACCTCTTTGCCACGTGCCAGAAGCTCGGCAATAATGCCAAGGGTTTCCACTTCGCTGCGGAAATTGACGTAGATGAAAATGTTCCGGTTCGCATTGATTTCATCAAGCGCCAGAAGCCTTTTACG
>JAHEMX010000037.1 GCA_024643445.1 Desulfobulbaceae bacterium
GCATCCTGATGCTTGCCGTTCTTTCGCCTTTTGCCATCAGCCTGGCATTGAAATTCGCCTCCTGGGAGGTGGCCCTGCTGGCCCTGTGGGGGGTATCGATCAGCGGCACCCTGACGAGCGGTGAAGGAGCGCTTAAAGGCTGGATCTGCGGGTGGGTCGGTTTGATCATCGGACTGGTCGGCAGAGAGGAGATCCATGGGGTCGCACGGTTTACCTTTGAGAGTCGGGAATTGCTCCTTGGTATACCCTACATACCTGTTTTGATTGGACTCTTCGGTGTTGCGGAGGTGATTGTCGCCCTGTCGGAGACAACGCCCTATGTCATCCCTGAAAAAGTGGGGAAAGTCTTTCCCCCGCTTGCTGAGGTCCTGAGGTACTGGAAAAGCATTATCCGCTCCTCGGTGATCGGACTGATTACCGGCATCATCCCGGGGCAGGGGCAAATGTGGCCACCTTCGTCTCATATGGTGTCGGCGAGCAGGTTACCAAGAGGAAGTTCTCTGACGGCGATCTGGAAGGTGTTGTCTGCTCGGAGGTTTCCAACAACGCGAATATCGGCGGCGCGCTGCTGCCTTCTCTGGTGCTCGGCATACCGGGCAGTGCCCCAACGGCCGCTTTTCTGGCTGCCCTGAGCCTGCACGGAATAGTTGTTGGCCCGATGATTGCCCATGAGCAGCCAGGCTTTCTGGGATTTATTTACGGTTGTCTCATCGTTGCCAACTTCGGCATGTATATCTTCGCGTTTGCCTTGATAAAGCCGAGCGTAAAGGTGTTTTCGCTGCCGCGGGAAGTGCTGCTTCCGATAGTGGTACTGTTTTGTGTTGTCGGGGCCTTTGCCGAGAAGATGGCCATGTTTGACGTCTACTTGATGCTTGGATTTGGTGTTCTCGGCTTCATCATGAGGAGAACAGGTTTTCCTGTCGGCCCGATGGTGCTTGGCGTTATTCTCGCCAATATGTTTGACAATAATCTCAGGAGAGGAGCGCTTCTGCTCCATGGGGAGTCAGTACTGGATGTTCTGATGGGTCGCCCCATCGCCATGATACTGGTCGTTGTGGTCGTGGCAACGTTTGTGCAGGGTATCTGGCCACGCAAGTTTACCGGGCTGAAAGACTTGGGTGCCAATACAGATTCAGAGTAGGAATGATAAAACGAAGGTATCGTTTGCTAAAAGAAATATGAAACGGGAGAGGAGAGTACTGTGAGCAAGAATAAATCAATCGGTCTGGCGGTAATAGGCTGCGGCACTATGGGTATCATCAGGAGTCGTCTGGCACGGCACTATCCCGGCGTCGAGTGGCTTGGCATTTGCGACATCAAGGAAGAGCTTGCTGCCAGTCTGGCCAAGGATGTAAAGGCTGACTTTTATACCTCGAGCTATGAAGCGCTTATCAACCGCCCGGAAGTTAACGCCGTCATCGTAGCCACCGATGAGAATTGCCATGTGGCGCCAGCCTTGCTCGCCGCCCAGAATGGTCACCGGCTCTTTATTGAAAAGCCGCTGGCGACCGACGCAAGAGAATCCCTGATGGTCCTGAATGCCATCAAGAAGAACAAGGTTGATGCTGTCGTGGGCTACACGAACCGGTTTCGCCGCCGCTTTCTGGCCATAAGGGAGCGTCTGCTTGCCGGTCAGATAGGGGAAGTCACCAGTGTGGTTACCCGGGCCTTCATGAATCGTATGGTTCCCATTGCCACCACGGTCCGCACTACCGAACGGCAGAATTTGACCCCCATGGTCGTTTCCGGCACCCACAGCCTGGATATGAGTTTGTGGCTGATGGAAGGAAAGCAGCCGGTGAGTGTTTATGCCCAGTCGATAGCAAAGGCCTTGGAAAAACATGGAACCAAGGATGCGACCTTTGGTGTTTTCACGATGGATGACGGGACCATTTTCAGCATGAATATAAGTTGGGCGCTGCCGACCGTCTGGCCGGGAGCGGTCTATGGCATTGAGATTGGCATCGTCGGCACAAAAGGGGTCATTGATGTCGATGATACGCACCGCGACCTCGTGCTGGCTTCGGAAGTCGCCCAGCCAGCCGGATATAAACCGCAGGGCTACGTTCCGGAAATGGCGAGGCATGTCGATTTTCTCACCAGCTATCCTCCCGGCGATCTGCATGGAGGCGAGATGTGGGGCCCCATACGCGAAGAAACCAACGCCTGGTTCGGCAGGATTCATATGGGAATGAAGACGCCGCATGCTACCGCCGATGAAGGACACCGGAATCTGATCATCAGCATGGCGATGGATCTGTCGGCAAAACGCGGGGAACCGGTGCGCCTGCCCCTGAACATCGATGATCTCTACTGAGCCTGCCCGGGTGCCGACTGAATTGGCGCTGTTTGCATCAGAAGCAGGCTTGCCGCTGCAACTCCTGCGGCTGTCTTGCTGGAGACTGCCGCTTCAGCTCTGCGGGTGAAGGTGAGACGTCATGATGAAGTTTGAACAGTAACCATCAACCTCAAATAAGATAAGGGAGCAGTAAATGCCTGAATACGTGAAATTGGAAGAACTTGATGCATTGTTATCGGTACCGCCCAAGACCGGACATTTCTCCGATGTGGTTACGGATCTTGAGTATGAAAAGGGGTTGAAGATCAACTTCGGTATCAACGGCCAGGTGTGCGGTTCCAAGCGAATTGCCATGGGAAGAACCATCATTCCGCCGCATACGGCGAATGAGAGGCATGTCCATTTGAGCGCTGAAGCGGCAATGTACGTGATCAGCGGTACGCTCGTGCTCTTACTCGGACCCGAGGCCAAGATAATCAGGTGTCCTCCCGGCACCTTCGCTTTTGCACCGGAGGGTATCATACACGGCGTTGCCAATGCCAGCAGAACTGAAAATGTTGAACTGGTTTTCGCCTACGGGGGAGTACCTTCGAAAGAGGCGGCCAGGATCGTTTTTATCGATGACACCGATAATGTCTATCCTCCGGAAGGATGGGATGTCGAAGAATAGCAATGAGCCTGGTGTCCGCCTGTTCCCGAACGATGAATGGTCCGGCGGGAATAAGCGGATAGCAGCCAGGTTCCTATGATTGGCGGAAGGGTTTCTGTGAACAGTCTGTCTTTTTACCGGCGCATTATTGGCTTTTTGAACGACCGTCTGGTCGAGAGGGTTTACCATGAGTAAAAAATTGAGGGCAGCAATTATAGGACCCGGCAATATTGGCACGGACCTATTGATGAAGGCGTCACGCAGTACATTGATCGAGCCCTACTGGATGGTGGGTGTGATCCCCTCTTCACCGGGGCTCGCCCGCGCCAAGAGCATGGGCTTGAAGACTACTGCCGAGGGAGTTGACGGCATGGTCGATTTTATCGAGGAGGATGAAATCGTTTTCGCCTTTGATGCCACGTCAGCCTATGTGCATGCCGAGAACTCCAGGAAAGTCAACGAGAAAGGGGTCCTGATGATCGATATGACCCCGGCGGCGATCGGGCCCTATTGCATACCGCCGGTCAATCTGGATGAACAGGTCAAATCGGTGGCAATGAATGTCAACCTTGTCACCTGCGGCGGGCAGGCGACCATCCCGATGGTCGCGGCGGTAAGCCGGGTTCAGGAGGTCGCCTACGGGGAAATCATTGCCACCGTATCCTCGAAGTCGATAGGCGTCGGTACCCGTCAAAATATCGATGAATTTACCAGGACGACGGCAAGCGCCGTTGAAAAGGTGGGCGGAGCCCGGAAAGGAAAGGCGATCATCATCATCAATCCGGCCGAACCACCGCTGACGATGAGGGATACCATTCACTGCAAAACGGTTGATAAACCGGACAAAAAAGCAATCACCGAATCGGTTCACAGGATGGTTGCCGAGGTTCAAAAATATGTTCCCGGGTATAAATTGAAGAACGGCCCGGTCTTTGACGGCAACTTCGTGACGACCTGGATGGAAGTCGAGGGACTTGGTGATTTCCTGCCAAAATATGCCGGAAATCTCGATATCATGACTTCTGCCGGGCTGCGGATAGCCGAGATGTTTGCGGAGCGGATCAACGCCGGCGAAATGGTTCTCAAGCCTGTTGCTGCCAAGGCGTAGCGAGGAGATAAACATGGATTTTACAGGCAAAAAAGTATTGTTGCATGACACCTCCCTGAGGGATGGCATGCATGCCAAGCGCCACCAGATCACCCTCGAGCAGATGAGGCAGGTGGCCGGGGGCCTTGACGAGGCCGGCGTTCCGCTGATAGAGGTGACTCACGGCGATGGACTCGGCGGAGAATCGATCAACTACGGTTTTTCGGCCCACCGGGATGTCGAGTATATATCGGCTGTTACCGATGTCGTGAAAAAAGCGCGGGTTTCCGCACTGCTGCTTCCCGGGATCGGCACGGTGGACCACTTGAAGGAAGCCGTCAGCTGCGGCATCCATATGGTACGGGTCGCCACCCACTGCACCGAAGCGGATGTTTCCCAGCAGCATATCACCTTCGCCAGCGAGATGAATATCGAGGCCGTCGGTTTCCTGATGATGGCGCATATGATCACACCGGAAGGACTTCTGGAGCAGGCACGGCTGATGGAGAGTTACGGGGCGAAATGTGTTTACTGCACTGATTCCGCCGGACACCTGCTTCCCCACGAAGTTACGGAAAAAATAACGGTTCTGCGCCAGAACCTCAAGGCTGAGACCGAGGTTGGCTTTCACGGGCATAATAACCTGGGGATGGCTATCGCCAACTCGCTGGCCGCGATCGAGGCCGGCGCGGTGAGAATAGACGGCTCGGTGGCGGGCCTTGGCGCGGGAGCCGGCAATACGGCCCTCGAGGTACTGGTGGCGGTGCTTGATCGGCTGGGTGCTGATCATGGTACCGACCTGTTCAAGGTCATGGATGTCGCTGAAGACCTCGTGGTTCCGTTGATGGACCAGCCGATCAGGGTCGACCGGGACGCCCTTGCCCTTGGCTGGGCGGGTGTCTACTCCTCATTCTTGCTGTTTGCCAAGCGCGCGGCGGTCAAATACGGCGTATCATCAAGGGATATCCTGGTCGAGTTGGGCCGGCGCAAGACGGTCGGCGGCCAGGAGGATATGATCGAAGATCTCGCCATTGACCTGGCCAGGGCCAAAGGCTAGTCGAAATGTACAGGGCAAATCCGGTTGGGACGAGTTGAGGCGGTATGATCAGTGAGATACTGAAAAAGCAGTTAATCGGCATCGTTGGCGCTGATCGCTACAAGGATGACATCGAGACAATCATTGCGCATTCCTACGATGCCTATGTCGTGGAAGCCAAGGCCGATGCGGTACTGTTTCCTCTTTCCACCGATGAGGTATCCCAAATAGTCTCTTTGGCCGGTGCGAACGATATCGCCATAACGCCACGAGGGGAGGGGACGAATCTCAGTGGTGGAACCATACCGCTGAAGGGCGGCATTGTCCTGAGTTTCAGCAAGATGAACAAGATCGTGGAGATCAACACCCCGGACCGGTATGCCATCGTCCAACCCGGCGTTGTCAATGGAGACCTGCAGAAAGCCCTCGCCATGGATGGGTTTTTCTACCCGCCCGATCCTTCAAGTTTTCCTTTTTCCACCATTGGCGGAAACGTTGGTGAAAACGCCGGAGGGCCCCGTTGCCTTAAATATGGCGTGACCGCAGACTACCTGCTTGGCCTGGAAGTGGTCTTGCCCTCGGGCAAGGTGATACGGGTCGGCAGCCGCAACGTCAAGGATGTTACCGGATATCGCTTGACCAGCCTCTTTTGCGGATCCGAGGGAACCCTCGGTGTGATCACTGAAATAACGGTCAGGGTCGTCGCCAGACCCGAGTCTGTCAGGACCATATTGGCCGTCTACAACAACCTGGACGATACGGCCCGTACCGTCTCGGATGTCATCGGTTCCGGTATCGTCCCCGCGGCAATGGAGCTGATGGACAAGGTGGTGATCAACCATGTCGAGGATGACGCCCATCTAGGACTTCCCCGACAGGCGGAAGGCATTCTGCTCATCGATGTGGACGGGGAAAAGAGTGCCGTCGAGCGTCAGATGGACCGGATCATAGAAAAAGCGCGGGCCAACGGGGCGATTGAAGTGAAAGAGGCGAAAAATGATGAGGAGCGCGAGGAACTCTGGCTTGCACGCCGCTCCGCCCATGGCGTGCTCTCGCGCCTCGCCCCGAACTGCATGACCGAAGACGCGACGGTCCCGGTCAGTAAAGTTCCGACCATGATCAAGGGCATCCGGGCGATACTGGACAAGCACAGCGTGAAGGCGGGAGTTCTCGCCCATGCCGGTGACGGCAATATGCATCCGGTCATAACCGCCGATGCGAGAGACAGGGAGGAAATGGAGCGGGTGGAGGCGGCCACCGCCGAGATTTTTGAACTGGCGGCAAGCTTGGGCGGTACCCTGTCGGGTGAACACGGAATCGGGTTGGCGAAAGCGCAGTATCTTCCCCTGGTGATGGATGAAAACACCATAGAATTCATGACCACCATCAAGAAAGCGATCGATCCCAAAAACATAATGAATCCGGGAAAATTCATTTTCTGATGAGGCTTTGTGTTCATGGAATCTGAAGAGGTCTATCGTTGCGGGAAGTGCGGCATCTGCCTGCAGGTGTGTCCCGTCTATCGGCAGGAGGTAGACGAGACAGCCGGTCCTCGCGCCAAGGTTCAGCTGATAAAGCACTATGTGGAGCGCGATCTTGCCAGTTCTGAAAATCTTAACGGGATCGTGTCACGCTGTCTGATGTGCGGCGCGTGTACCGCTGTCTGTCCCAGCCAGGTGGGACACGATACACTCTTTATGCGCATGCGCAGGAACATGGCGCACGAGCATGGGCAGGAGTGGCTGAAACGACTGCTTTTCCATTTCCTGAGTCACCAGGAGCAGTTGAAACTGGCCGCGAAGATAGCTGTCTTTGGCCGTAACGTCGTGCTCGACAAGCTGCTCAAAAATTTTCATCTGGGAAAATTGAGGATAGGCAATCTTCCCAAACTGAACAACCCGGTCTTCCGGGACCAGTATCCTGCCGTTGTTGAACCGGAGGGCAAGCGAGTCGGTACGGTGCTCTATTTTTCCGGTTGCGGTACGAATTTTCTCTATGACAATGTCGGCCGGGCAACGGTCAGGGTGCTCACGGCCATGGGCTTTGCCGTTGAGACGGTCCCTGAGCAGCTCTGTTGCGGCATGGCTCTGTTTCTCCGGGGGGCGCTGGAAAAAGCGAAAGCAAACATAGTCGAAAATGTTGCGCTGTTCAACCGTTCAGATGCTGTCGCCGTGGTAACCGATTGTGCTACCTGCGGCGGGGCTCTGCGCCATGCCTACCCGAACGTATTGAAGGAGCTGAACTGTTCGGCAACGGCGGCGGAAGAGCTCGCCGGACGTGCACGCGACATTTCGGAATTTGTCATGGAGCACTGGGAAAAGCTTGAGCCGCACCTAGACGGGGCGGCGCAAAACCAACGGGTGACCTACCACTCACCCTGTCATCTCAGAAATTCGCAGCGTGTGCAAAACGTCGTCGAGAAACTCCTGGAGCGGTTACCGGGTGTGGAATACATACGGGCTTCAGATTTTGATAAATGCTGTGGCGGCGGCGGGACATTCTTCTATGATTATCCCGATATATCAAGAAAAATGGTTGAGGAAAAAATCAAGAACGCAGCAGCGACAGGCGCCCGCAGATGGGTTACCGGCTGTCCCGGTTGCAGTATCAACTTGACCGGAAATCTGGAACCTGATAGTAACATCAGCGTCGTTCATCCAATGGAGCTTGTTGGTGAGATGCTGACTGAGAGCAGGCCCGCTCAGAGGAAAAGCAAAACGGTTTGAATAGTGCCTGGATACCAGAAGTACATACGTGATTTATTGTTGCCTGACAAACATGGTTGTTGCGCCCCCATCACCTCAGGATGGCCTTCATTTTAATTGAGAGATCACATGGTAACCGAATCCACCTATACGATTAAAGTTCTGGATAAAGTTTTTAAGATCCTCGGCCTCTATGATGACAAGCAAAAGAAATTTACTGTCCAGGAGATCAGTGACCGTCTCGGCTACAACAAAAGCTCCACCTACCGGATTATCAGGAATCTGGAAAAAGTTGCCTATCTCGAGCGCATCCCCCGGACACAATATTACAAACTCGGTTTCGGGCTCTATTATCTCGGCACGAATTCCGAATCCTATGGTCCTATTCTGGCGGCTGCCAGGCCTCTGCTGACCAGGCTGAACGACCTGTGCGGCGAGACGGCCCACCTTGCCGTGCTGCACCAGGGGCAGCCCCTCTACATCGATAAGATCGAGAGCAGTGAACGGGTCCTTCAGATACGATCCCGTGTCGGTTCAAAACTTCCCGGTCACTGCTCCGGTGTCGGCAAAATGCTGCTGGCTTTTCTGGATGACAAGAAGCTTGCCGAGGTCATAGAAGAATGGGGATTTGCGAAATTCACCGATAACACCATAACGGATGGTGCTTTGTTTCGCCGGGAACTTAAAAAGATCCGGGAACAGGGCTATGCGATTGATAACGAGGAAATCGAATATGGCCTGAAGTGTATTGCCGCCCCGGTATTTGACAGCGGCGGTCAGGTTATCGCCGCGGCAAGCATTTCAACAACGAAGGAGCGTTTCAATTCGGAGTTTGAAAGCTTCAAGTCCATGATACTTGAAACAACCAGAAACATAGGTCTGCAGTATCAGGGGATAATGAAACATCCATCATCTTTTTATACAGATGATGAGAGTTAGAAAAGTGATTGTTCCTGCGAGGGTAAAAACCTAACAGCCGGTAAAGAGGACAAAATGGATATACATCTCAACGATAAAGTCGCTGTGGTAACAGGTGGAACGGAAGGCATCGGCTACGCTACCGCCGAAACCTTCGCCAGAGAAGGCGCAAAAGTCGCTATCTGCAGCCGCAGCCGGGACAAGGTGAAAAGGGCCGTGGATAAGCTCAGGAGCCAGGGACTCGAGGTGTTCGGGGAATCTGTCGACGTTTCCGACCGTGAAGCCCTTCTTGCCTTTGCCGACCAGGTGGAAAAAGAGTTTGGCGGTATTGATGTCTGGGTGAGCAACGCTAGCGTCATGACATCGACGGCTATTATTCAGACGTCGGAGGAGATGTGGCACAAGACGCTGGACATCAACCTGGGCTCTGTTTACTACGGCGGACTTATCGCCGCGGATAAATTCAAGAAACGCGGCGGCGGGGTGTTGATAAATGCGGCCTCCTTCGCAACCCTGATGCCCTCCTTCGGCACCGGCGTCTATGCCGCGACCAAGGCCGCCATTGCGAGCATGACCAAGTCGCTGGCGGCCGAGCTTGCCCCGCTGAATGTCCGCGTCGTCGGTTACATCCCCGGTATCATCGCCACGCCGATGACCCAGGCATGGATAGATAGAAAAGGGGATATCCTGGCCAGCCAGGCCGCGCTGCAGCGCGTTGGCCGACCAGAGGAGATAGCCAACGCTTTGCTGTTCCTGGCCTCCGACAAGGCATCGTATATCACCGGGACCTGCCTGGAAGTAACGGGCGGCAAATTTTGTGTTCAAAATCCAGCTGACGCGTGGTCCTGAGCTGCACCATACGAATAGCTCCAGCGCTTCCGGAGGAAGTTTAAACGGTCAATCGTTAAACAATATTTGAGGTTACCATGTCCAAAAAAGGGAAATACCGTTTTTTATTTATTCAACCGTTCCAGCTCCCCGCAGGCGGCAAATATGCAGACAGGTATCACACGCCGGAGGTTTCCCGGGAAAAGCTTTTGAGAATGGAATACCTCAATATCGGACATTTGCTGGAAGATGTCGAGTGGGAGATCCACCCCGGGCCGGTTGCGCCCTATGGAGACTGGGCGGTCGAAACCCGCGAAGAGTTCGCGCATGTCGCGGCCGCACGGCTGCCCATCGTCCGTGAAGCCTGCGAGAGCGGCAAGTATAATGCCATCATATTACTTGGCGGTGGAGAACCCGGCTTCATGGAATCCAGAGAAATCGCGCGCAGGTTCGGCATACCGGTCACCTCCTGCGCCTTTTCCCAGATGCACATTGCCTCCATGCTGGGCAATAAATTCAGCGTCATCGATTTCACCGAAGTGCACAATATGTTCTACTACGAACTCGTGGTCAGGCATCGTTTCACCGATTGCTGCGCCTCCATCAGGAACATCAACTTCTATCATGCACGCCCCGGGCAGGATGAGAATGAAAGCACGATAGACCAGGAGCGGGACAAGGCGCTGCGCGGAGAGCCCTCCGAAGCGGTCGAGAGGGCGGTCAAGGAAGCGGTGGCAGCCATCCAGGAAGATGGCGCCGAGGTAATCACCTTCGGCTGTTCCGATGTCTTCTGGCTGCAGTCGTTTCTTGAAAAGCGGTTGAAGGAGATGGGGTGGGAAATTCCTGTTCTTGAAGGCTATAGTTCCGCCATTGCCCTGGCCAGGCTGTTTGTCGATCTGGGCGTCGATGCGAGCGGACTGAAATTTCCGACGGATCACCCGAAACAGTGGCGCAGGAAAAAGGTGTTCTAATTGATTCCTGCAAAGAACACCCGATATCTTTCATGGTTTCTGCAAGCCTCGCGGAGCCCGGCAGGATCGACAGCGATGAATAGGCACGGTGGGCAACATCTTGGAATGTGCATGCCTGATGTCCTTTCTTGATCAGAGCGTGTGTCAATGAAGCTGAGCAATACGAATAGCGACTTCTTGCAGGCGCTGAAGCAGATTGTCGGTGTACGGCAGGTATTGACGGCAGAGAGCCGCACCCAGTTTTACCGCACCGGCATCAGGGTAGGGGGCGGCACCTGCCTGGCGGTGGTATTGCCCAAAACCCTGCTGGAAATCTGGCAGGTGCTCAAAACCTGCGTGGCCTATGACAAGATCGTCATCATGCAGGCCGCCAATACCGGCCTCAATGGCGGCTCAACCCCTTACGGGGGCGGGTATGACCGGGATATTGTCATTATCAGTACGCTGAAGATCGACAATCTGGTCCTGCTCAATGGCGGCAGGCAGGTGGTGGCCTGCGCCGGATCGACGCTCTATAGGCTGGAGGATAAGCTCAAGCCGCTGAAGCGGGGCCCGCACTCCGTTATCGGTTCATCCTGTATCGGCGCGTCGGTGATCGGCGGCGTGTGCAACAGCTCCGGCGGCAACCTGGTCAATCGCGGCCCCGCCTTTACGGAGCTGTCGCTGTTCGCCCAGCTGACCGATGCCGGTGAGCTGAAACTCATCAATCACCTCGGCATAGAACTCGGGGAGACCCCGGAAGAAATCCTCACCAACCTGCAGCAGGGCAATTTTGATCACAATCCGGGCGTCGATGACAGCCTGATGGCCTCGGATCGTGACTATCAGCAGCGAGTCAGGGCCATTCATGCCGATACACCCGCCCGCTTTAACGCCGATAAGCGCCGGCTCCACGAGTCAAGCGGCTGTGCCGGCAAGCTGGCTGTTTTTGCGGTGCGGCTGGACACCTTCGAAGAACCTGAACGCGAGCAGGTATTCTATATCGGCACCAACGATCCCCGGGAATTGACCGCGCTGAGAAAACATATCCTGACAGAATTCGAGGAGCTGCCGGAGATGGGCGAATACATGCACCGCAGCTATTTCGACGGCTCAGACAAATACTGCAAGGATCTGTTCATCGTCATCAAGTATTTCGGCACGGCGTTTCTGCCCAAGCTCTTTGCCTTCAGGGGACGGGTGGATGGTTATATGAATAAAGTTCCTTTCCTGCCCAATAAACTGGTTGACCGCACCCTGCAGGGCATCGCCAGGCTCCTGCCGGACCATCTGCCGAAACGGATGCGGGACTACCGGGATCGTTATGAGCATCATCTGATGATCAAAGCCAACGACGCGGTCGTCGAAGCCACTCAATCGCTGTTGGAGGAGTTCTTTGAATCATCCTCCTCGGGCACCTATTTCGTCTGCGATCAGGCCGAAGGGGAGGCCGCCCTGCTGCACCGCTTCGTCGCAGGCGGAGCGGCGGCCCGCTATGCGCTGATTCATCAGGACGAGGTGGGAGGCATCATGCCGCTGGACATTGCCCTGCGCCGCAATGACGACGAGTGGTATCACCTCTATCCCGCGGAGATATTCGAGCAGCTGGCGGCGCCCTTCCAGCTGGCCCATTTCTTCTGTATGGTCTTTCACCACGATTTTGTGGTGAAAAAGGGCGTCGACCCGGAAAAACTGAAGGCCGAGCTCACGCAGATACTAGACGACCGGGGTGCCAAATATCCGGCCGAACACAATGTCGGGCACCTCTACCGGGCCGAAGATGATTTGCGGAATTTCTATCAGCAATGCGATCCTTCCAATTCCTTTAATCCGGGTATAGGTAAAACATCAAAATGCAAACACTACGCTTAGCCTGCTTGCACTTGCGTAAGCATCCGACCTGATAACGTACCTGGAGCAATTTTCTTTACGATACGGTTCTGCTTCCCGAGGATTTCATTCCTGTTGAGAAAACAATCCGATTGGAGCGATCCCTGGAGAAGATCATCGATACACGATGGCGGTACCCCCGGTTCCACCGCTGAATACTTTTTAGGCAAGGAGTTCGCCCACCACCCATGACAACCATCGCCATGCTAGCGGTCATCGTATCCGCCCTGTTTCATTCCAGCTATAACATGCTGATCAAGACCAGTGATCAGAAGACGCTCTTCATGTGGTCCATCTTCGCGGTGGCCGTGATAGCCGGTTGGCTTATCGGACTGTTTGGTGTGCCGGGATTTCTCGATTTTGACCCGGCGGTGCTCTACATCGCCGCGCTGTCCGCTCTCTTTTTCACCTCCTATCACCTGGCTGCGGCACGGGCCTATGCTGCAGACGACGGGGATCTCTCGCTGAGCTATCCCATGACCACCCTTGCGCCGGTCTTCATACCCGTCTGGGCCTACCTGATTTTAGGCGACCGCTTGTCGACCATCATGATCTCCGGTATCCTCGTCACTACGATAGGCACCTTCTGCATACAGCTGAAACCGGATATCGGACGAAGATTCAAGAGTATCGGGTTGAAGAGTGAGGCCGTGCGTTTTTCCCTGCTGGCCAGTTTCCTTTATTCTTTCGGGGGTATATCGGACAAGATAGGGGTTAATCACGGGGGATTCTACTTTTTTACCGTCTGTTTGATGACCCTTAATTTTACCTATTTCAGCTTCGTCATCCTCTGCAATCAGCATCTGAGAACCAATACCCTGCACTGCTTCAAAAAGTATCCCCTCCGGGTGCTTGCAGGTGGCGCGCTGGTCTATTTATCCAATATCACCTTCCGCTTTGCACTGGCTACTACCGACGTCAGTTATGCCGCCGGTGTCCGCCAGGTGGCCACCCTTTTTGCCGTTTTGATGGGCGTATTTCTCCTCAAGGAGCCTTACGGGCT
The DNA here is from genome assembly GCA_024643445.1 of Desulfobulbaceae bacterium. Lineage (GTDB taxonomy): Bacteria > Desulfobacterota > Desulfobulbia > Desulfobulbales > Desulfocapsaceae > Ww85. The sequence goes on from JAHEMX010000037.1 coordinate 13,366, forward strand.
GCTGCGTTTCTTCGCCAGTCTGGTGATAGCCCTGGGTATTGCCCTGATCAAGATCGGGTGAATGCTGCAGCCGTTTCTGAGGCCGTGCCTGAAAACTGCTTCCGCACTCGCCCGGAGAGGAGATTATTCAAGGAGTCCTAAAACAGGTCTTGGTGACAGTATTTCCGGCTCGACGCAAAGGCCTTCGCCATGATCGGATTGACAGCCAGCGGCGGCAGGGACAATGCGCTCACCACCTTTTTACATAACTGCATATCGTTTTCGTCCGCGTCGATATTCGCGCAGACGGTTTCGTGGACCGTGCGCAACAGCTGCAGACTCTGCTGCATTCGCTCCTGGATTCTGGCATTCCCCTGGATCGGTTTTTCCCAGGATGAAAACAGCGTATCGATATTTGGCAGGCGCTGCAAAATTTTTACGGAGCTTGCTGATTCGCCGATATCGTCGTAGAGCGGCAGGTCGCCAGGCAGCGGCAGGACATCCCCGGTAACAAGGGCGCCGTCTTTTTCAAGATAGAGCGAAATAGAACCGCTGGAGTGCCCGGGCGTATGCATGATGTTCAGGACGAGCCCGTCTTCCAGCACCAGCCGGTCACCGTCCTTCAGTACGGTATCGACTGAGACGG
>JAHEMX010000440.1 GCA_024643445.1 Desulfobulbaceae bacterium
CTGAACGACAACGACTCCCGGGATTGTCGGCGGAAGTTCTACCAGGATGCGCCGCAGCGCTTCGGTCCCGCCGGTTGAGGCGGCCATGGCAATCACCTTGTCCGTGGTCTCAAGAAGTGGTACGCTTTCCATGGCGGAGTCATTGATTCGCCGATCTGCCGCACCCTTTCGGTATACGGTAACGAGCGCGGCAGCTCGTATCTTATCAGCCAACTGCTGGCTCATTTCCCCCACCGAAAAGGCAGACCCGGGCTTGGATAACACTTCAACCGCCCCGCATTCGATCGCCTCCAATGCAAGCTTGCCGCCATTTCGTGTCAGTGAGCTGACGATAATGACCGGCAACGGGTTATAGCGCATGAGCTTCTTTAAAAAAGTCAGCCCGTCCATTCTCGGCATTTCAAGATCAAGGGTGACAACATCCGGCTGCAATCGGACAATTTTATCCCTGGCAATGAAGGGATCGGGGGCTGTACCGATAATTTCAATTCCTGGTTCGTTGGACAGCACTTCGGTAAATACTTTTCGAACGATCGCCGAGTCATCAACCACCAGGACTTTGATTGGTTTTTTAATCAGATTCAAAATTATGTTTTCTCACAGAGTTTCAGGGAAAAACCTTCATCACTGAAATCGCCAGTGCGGGACAGATTGCGTTGCCCAATCCATTTAGTGCCTCACTCCCTACCCGTTGTCATAACCAACAAAAAGATTAGAAGCACTGATACAACCGCGAACTTTAAAATACCGCCACCAGCCAAGATGGGGCTAGTCTTCCAGGGCCACGCGAATAAACAGGAATTTTTCCAGTGTATGACTTTGGTAAATGGTCTCTTCACCGCGCCCGGATCCGTTCAGCGCATCCCGGGCGTGTACGATTTCAGGAATCCCGAGATCGAATTCAACCTGATCGTTGAAATGGGTAAAGGTGTTCCCGGCAATCATATTCACCATTTCCTTTTTGGTTTCACGTATATGTGCCGGGAGCATCTTCTCTTCGATGCTTCCCAGAAAACTCGCTGTCAGAAACAATGCGAGATCATCCGGGATCACCAGCAAAAAAGTTCCTGAAAACATACCGGAAAATCCGACTTCGACAAACTCCATGTCGTCGTTGATTGCACCGTTGAAGGCGATGGCTTCAACAATGTCCGTGCGGTCGATAGGCAGGAAGAACATCGTCTCCAATACTTCAGAAATCGAGGCTTTCGCCGCTTGCAGCAGTTTTCGTTTCTCCATGTGAATTGACTCCCAGTACATAATTCAATTTGTCTCTTGCCTCTTCAGGGGTGAAAGGTTTTTTGATGTAAGCGGCAGCGCCTTGCGCCATAAACGCGTCAACCCGCCTCCGACTCCCTTCGACGCTGGTAACGATTACCGGGATGGTTTTAAGTCGATCATCTTTTTTTAACTCTTGCAGCAGTTCCATCCCGTCCATGCGCGGCATGTTGAAGTCCGTCAGTATAATGTCAAGCCGGTGGTTTTTGAGAGTGGTCAACGCTTCAATGCCGTTTTCCGCTTCATAAAATTCGTCAACGTCTATGCCACTGGCCAGGATCGTTTTCTTAATCACCAACCGCATGGCACGTGAGTCGTCGACGATGAGCACATTATAGGCCATTTGCTGCTACCTCCCGGTGGTAATCGGATATCGCACCTGGCAATTCCCGGATTCCTTCAACCAGGTCCGTCCGTCTTTGATATCCAACCGGAGCGTTCGATTCTCGGTTCCGCCCACGCTCTTAAAGTTCACCATGACATTGTTTTTCCAAAACATCTTCCGTAAGGCAAGATAGTTGCGCTTGCCAATGTTAAAAAAGTCTTTGCCTTTGGTCACCTGGGCACCGCCAACAACGACTACCTGCATCCTGTGTTTTTGGGCACCCAGTTTATAGACCGCCTTGAACAGAAGCGGGATCCCGGTATCTGCGAACATGTAGGGGTTTCTTTGGGCCTTCTCGGGATCGAGGCTGGAGTCTGGAAGCATAAAATGCAGCATGCCGCCGGCCTTGACGATCGGATCATATATCGCCACCCCGATGCATGACCCCAGAGAATAGGTGACCAGCGTTGCTTCCGGATGGTTGCTGATCATCATATCCGATACCCCGACGACAACATTCACACCGATTCTCGCTTTCTTGATGTGTATTGATGGTTACACATTTTTGCTCTGAGATATCTCGATAATATCAGGGATATCGAGAATCAGCCCGACGGTGCCATCCCCCATGATCGTGCATCCCGCAACCCCTTTTGTATTCTTTAAATGCTCTCCCAGGCTTTTAATTACAATTTCCTCCTTACCAATAATTTCGTCGATCAGCAGATATCTTGTCTTTCCGTCATGGGTAATGGCGACCACCAGAGCCTCCCACGGATTCGTCGTGCTGTTTTGATCCTTGAAGATTCGATCCAAACGGATCAACGGCACCAGATCATCCCGGTATTTAATCATTTCCCCCTTACCCTGGACGGTGAAATACTGATCCTTTTTGGGGGCAAATGTTTCCACGATCGACAAAGTTGGTATGATGTAATTCTCAGTGCCAACGCGGACCAGTATCCCGTCCATAATGGCCAGGGTAAGCGGTAAACGAATGATAATCGTTGTTCCTTTGCCGCGTACTGAAAGGATTTCGATGCGGCCCAGAAGCTTTTCAACAGCCCTTTTCACTACATCCATTCCAACACCGCGACCGGAGATATCGGTCACTTCCTTGGCTGTTGAAAAGCCCGGATGAAAGATGAGTTCACAGATTTCCGTATCCGTAAGAGACTGTTTTGCGTCGATCAGTTTTCTGGAGATCGCCTTCTCCAAAATCCCGTTTTTATCGAGCCCCTTGCCATCGTCCTCTATCTCAATGACCAGATTCCCGCCGCGATGAGACGCCCGCAATGCAATGCTGCCCCGCGGGTACTTACCAGCACGCTTTCGCTCTTCAGGTTCTTCAATGCCATGATCGATCGCGTTCCTGATCATATGAACCATCGGCTCGTAGAGCTCGTCCACCATAGTCCGATCGATTTCGGTGTCAGCGTCCTTCATTTTCAGTTCAACTTCTTTGCCCGACGCCCTCGATAGCTCTCTGACGAGCCTCACCATTTTCTGGAAAGTGCTTTTTATGGGAATCATCCGCATCGACATGGTTGTCTTCTGAAGCGCGGACGTGATCTGGTGTATTTGATTCATGCTCGTGTGCAGCATGTGATCTTTTGCAGTAAACAGCTGCATATTCCTTCTCAATATGGAATGGGCAATGACCAGCTCGCCCGTCATTTCGACCAGGGTGTCCAATTTTTTCGTGTCCACCTTGATATTCAGGTCGGTATGACGCCTCCCATAGCGTTTTTGATCACGTAATGCGGAAATAATTTCCCTTGAACGCACCGCTTTTTTCTCAAGAAGAATCTCTCCGATCCGCTTATCTGGCGACTTCTTCTGGTCCTCCAGACCTGTCTTCACTACCTCCTGCCGGAGATCTCCCTTCTCCACCAATATCTGGCCCAGAGATTTGCTCCCGATATTTTCGAACTTGTGGTCCAGTTCGGTAATGCGCTCGACCAGATCATCACTCCGAAACGCTTCCATGTCCGGGAAGACGTTATCCGCAGCGCTCTTTTGCACCTCAACAAGCATAATGGTCAACATATCGACCGATTCGAGGACGATGTCGACAATTACCTCGTTAATCTGGATT